>CAYVIE010000310.1:0-1509 GCA_964451355.1 uncultured Desulfobacteraceae bacterium | reverse complement strand
GCGACGGCTTCGTAAAAAGCTCTGTATGCAAGGCGTCGCGAGCCGGAAAAGGCGAAGCGTACTAAAAGTACGTTGAGCCGCTTTCCGGCGAAGCGCAACGCAGCAGACGGACTTTTTACGGAGCCGTCGGAATATAGTGAACCCCCTCGGGTTATATGTGTTATAGTGAAAGAACAACACCAGGGAAGGGAATCCAGAATGAAGCGGAGATAATTTTCAGACGAATTCAAAGCAAAAGTTGCTGTAAAAGCCATTGCTGACCCTCAGCTGTAGCATATATTTTCTTCAGCAGGGTTGAAGCATTTTTTAAATATTAAAATCTCGACTTATGTATGATTGCATCATGATATGCAGGACCAAGGTATGGCCACGAACCCCGATTGCTGGAGAGTAAAGGATCTTATTTCCTGGGCCACGGGATATTTCAACAGACATGGTGTTGATGCCCCAAGGCTTACTGCAGAACTGCTTCTTGCAAATGTGTTGAAAAAAGACCGGATTTCTCTTTACATTGATTACGATCAGCCCCTCACAAAAAAAGAATTGGCTGAATACCGTGAATTGATCAAAAGACGCTCCGCGCGGGAACCTCTGGCATATATATTGGGAACCAGGAGTTTCCATTCCATCGAAGTTGATGTAACCCCGGATGTCCTTGTCCCCAGGCCCGAAACAGAAACCCTTGTCGAGGCGGCCCTTGAGTCGATTCCGGGTGATTCAGGGCAACCCAAGCGTATATTGGAGCTGGGAACAGGTTCTGGAGCGGTAATCATATCCATTGCTTCGCAAAGGCCCGGGCACCTTTATTTTGCAAGCGATATAAGCCAGGGCGCATTGAAGGTCGCCATGCGAAATGCCGGAAAATTGCTTGGTTCCGGTTCGGTCATGTTTTTTCTGGCTGACTGGTTGTCTGCATGTAGCCGTGTTCCCGGTTTCGATATCATCGTAACCAATCCGCCTTATGTGCGTAGAGAAGATATAGAATCGTTGGAACCGGAGATAAGGATGCATGAGCCGATCATAGCATTGGACGGAGGCCCTGACGGTCTTGCAGCCATAAGGCGTATAATCAGTGAGGCCGCCGGATATCTGGTACATGGAGGCCGCCTCCTTGTGGAGATCGGTTATGACCAGGCAGGGGATTTGGAAAAAATTTCAAACAACACCCGCGCGTTTGAGCCGGTATATTTTTTCAGGGATCTTGCCGGATACAAGAGAGTCGCATGTATGATCAGGCTTTGAAACGGGTATTGTGATCCGTGACGGAAAGATGTGTTATAAAATAAATGCCAAGCAGGACAGCATGAATTTTTATAAAAATCTCATTATGGGAAAAGCTTGTCTTGGGGAAGGAAAATTATTTCGTACCGTGTAATTTGGTTATAAATATTTAAGCACATATGCTCAGCCTTGTCTGGATGGCTGGTCACACTCTGCGTGTTTACACCATAGCGCCGGTATAACCTGCATTCTGCAAACGGGCGGGGATAAACCCCGCCCCTACGAAAA
>CAYVIE010000309.1:0-1514 GCA_964451355.1 uncultured Desulfobacteraceae bacterium | reverse complement strand
CGGGGGCCTGATGATAAAGCCCCTTTCCAATCGACAAATCGAGGCACAATGGTCGAAAGATCTCATAGAAGCTTTTTTTGCGTTGTCTGATGATCTTCCCGAGTTGTGTTCCGAGATTTATGTTGTAGCTGAACTTGCCGCCAATAGAACCTTTTGAAAAGTGCTGCTGAATGGAGCGAAAAATGAATATCCCTTTAGTCGATCTGCGGTCCCAGTACAGGAAAATCGCTTCTGAACTGAACGAAGCAATTTCCAAAGTAATTGCTGATTGTTCTTTTGTGAAGGGGAAGTACGTCCAGGAATTCGAGGAAAACTTTGCTGCTTTTTGCAATGCACGCCATTGTATCGGGGTGGGCAATGGCACGGATGCTCTTTTCATCGCCCTAAAAATGCTCGGTATTGGAGATGGTGACGAAGTCATCGTTCCGGCAAATACTTTTGTGGCGACATCTGAAGCAGTGACTATGGCCGGTGCGAAAGTAGTCTTTGTGGATTGTGATCCGCAAACTTACAATATTGATGTGAACAAGATCCAGGAAAAGATTTCGGAGCGGACCAAGGCGATAGTGCCTGTACATCTTTATGGATTACCGGCCGATATGGAATCCATCAGAAAAATCGCCGATCATTATAGACTCAAGATTGTCCAGGACTGTGCACAAGCACATGGTGCTTCAATTGATGGAAAGCCGTTGGTTGATTTCGGTGATGTTTTATGTTTCAGCTTTTATCCAGGAAAAAATCTTGGTGCCTATGGAGATGCGGGAGCAATTGTTACCAACGACAGTGAGCTTGCTACGCGAGCCCGCATGTTTGCCGACCATGGCCGTATCTCGAAATATGATCATGAATTTGAAGGCGTGAATTCACGGATGGATGGCATTCAAGGGGCGGTTTTAAGTGTTAAGCTTCGATATCTGAAGGAATGGACGTTGATGCGGAGAGAAAATGCAGGATATTATGATCAACAACTTCGGGAAATTGCCGAGGTTGTAGTCCCTGAAGCCCCTTCAAATGTGATACATGTGTATCATTTGTATGTTATTCGAACAGCGAATAGAGATGGATTGCGGAATTATTTAAAAGAAAAAGGGATTTCAACCGGAGTTCATTATCCGATTGCCCTGCCTAATCTCAAGGCATATAGATATATGGGGTATCAACCGAGCGACTTCCCTGTAGCAAGTGTCTATCAGAATAAAATATTATCATTACCAATCTTTCCTGAGCTCTCTTTCAATGAGATGGAATATATTTGTGACTCTATTCATTATTATTTTAGTAACTTGTCCAAAAAATATTTTGAGTAGAATACTATTTAAGGGGGATATTGAAAAAGTCTCCTTGTTGATGTTGATAGGATGAATCAATCATTCGGCGGAGTTGGAGGCCCATAAACCTCTGGCCCCGGCCAGGTCCTTTGGCCTACAATTTATTTGGACACCAATTTGGGTTAAATTGGATTGATAAATTGACTGAGGAGGTGTCCAAATGGTGTTACAAAAAAAAGAATT
>CAYVIE010000308.1:0-1526 GCA_964451355.1 uncultured Desulfobacteraceae bacterium | reverse complement strand
CGCGAAATCGGCAAAGGCTGCACGTGAATCGAACTTGAACCTGTAGCCGGTCTCCTTTTTAAGCTTTGAGGCCTAATGCCTGAACCCGCTTTTCTTATAGGGATGAATATTCCGTGCGCCGGGGGACTCGGTATAATAGAGTCTCTTTCCAGAAGATTCAAAAAGGATCTTTTCGTGCGTACCGTCCCCCAGGGGCAAGATGACGAAAGCATCCGTTTCCACGCAAGACAGATCAAGAAAATGGCAGCTTTCGTATCCGAGCATACAGGAACCCTCCTGGACTATGCCGCACTTTACCAGGCCATGGAAAATACCAACAAAGCCAGGGAAATCATGGTAGAGGCATACGATCTGGCCAAAACCAGGCCGTCACCGGTAAGGAGCAAAACACTTGCCAACTTCGGCATTGTAATGGCCCTTCTCCTGGGAACCCCTGAATCTGTTGAAGTAGCAAGGGCATTCAGGGACGAATTCAAGAAAAAAGTGGTAAAACAGGAAGGCGGTATTCCCAACGAAAGGTTCCGCCTCCTCTGGATCCAGAACAGGATCCAGTTCCCCACAAGACTGATCGATATACTTGAATCAGAATACAATGCAGTGATTGTTGCAGATGAATTAAACGATATCACCTGGGATCCCATCAACCCTGATGACCCGTTTTACGGGCTTGCAGCAAGGGCTATTTCCATACCATCCAATGGACCTATCGAAAGAAGGATCGACCACCTGCAGAAAATGGCAAAAGATTTCGAGGTTGACGGCGCCATCAACCCATGCCACTGGGGCTGCCGCCAGGGAATCGGTGCAAGAAGCCTTGTGGCCGAAGGGCTCAAAAAGATCGGCATACCTGTTTTGAACCTTGATGTCGATTGCGTCGATTCAAGAAACTTCGCTGAAGGCCAGGCAAAAACAAGGATAGAGGCCTTCATGGAAATGTTAGAACACAGAAAAAGCCTGTAGTGATCAGGATCAATACTCTTGAATTAAATTAACAGATTCCTGTGTGGATTGTGCCCCATGCCTCAAAAATACATGATCAAGCAGGACTCTTTGCCTGGTCACTGCCTTGAGATGCATTATATATCGCATAGAAGCTCAGGGATCGGGCTCTGATTATCGGCTGTGCCCAGTACACCCGCCAGACCAGTCTGCCGCAGGTTGGCAACAACTTCGACATCCCTATCGTGCGGTGGATCTGGGTTTATCATCTGACCTAATTATAGAGAAACCTGGCCACCAAGCACCGGTAAAGCACCTGCTAAAAGCCGGACAACATGCTGTAGTTAGACAGGCATACCAACTACAGGGTAAGTATGATAAAACCCATCACAGCAACCAGCCTCTCAAACCCTCCTTCCACTATCCCCAACAAAAAGGTTCAAACCAATTTGCACCGAAATATCTTGACAAAACAAAGGAAAAATTTGCAAAAGTTTTTTTCTTGTCAACCCCGGTCTTGGCTTGCCGGGGCGATTCCTTGTTATGATTTGCTGATTCGATTGTTTTGTAGCGCCGGGCCGGCAAGA
>CAYVIE010000307.1:0-1554 GCA_964451355.1 uncultured Desulfobacteraceae bacterium | reverse complement strand
GACACGCTACACCCATTTTTTTATCATGCAGACAATCCTTGTTGTAGATGATGAACTGAGCATGCGCGAGTTTCTCGCCATCCTTCTTGAAAAAGAGGGGTACCGGGTTCTGGGCGCGGCCGATGGACAGGAAGCCCTGAAAGTGGTGAAGACCCATTCGGTGGATCTCGTTGTCTCCGATATCCGCATGCCAGGCATGAATGGCCTGGAGCTGCTTGCCGCCCTCAAGAAAAAGGATGCCTCCCTGCCGGTTATCATGATCACCGCATTTGCCTCCCCCGAGGATGCGGTTTCGGCCATGAAAAACGGCGCCTTTGATTACATCACCAAGCCCTTTAATGTCGATGAAATCAAGAGCGTGATTGCCGCGGCCACCTCCCAGGCTGAAAGCCAGCCCGCGACCTCGGCCGATGACTTTCCCGAAATTATCGGTCAGGGGCCGGAGATGGTCAAGATCTTTGATCTGATCAAGCGCATAGCACCCACACCGGCCAATGTTCTTATATATGGGGAATCAGGCACAGGCAAGGAACTGGTTGCCAAGGCCATTCACCGCCATTCAGAGGTCGCAAAAAATCCCTTTGTTCCCATTACCTGCAGCGCCATACCGGAAAGCCTGCTGGAGAGTGAACTGTTTGGTCATGTCAAGGGTTCGTTTACCGGCGCCATAGGCGACAAGGCCGGTCTGTTTCAGCAGGCTGACGGCGGCACCGCCTTTCTTGACGAAATAGGTGAACTGACCCCGATCATCCAGACCAAGCTGCTCCGTGTCCTCCAGGAACGAGAATTCATGCCCGTGGGTTCGACAAGGACCAGGCAGGTCAATGTTCGGATTATTGCCGCCACCAACCGGGATCTTGAGGAAGAAATCATCAAGGGTGCTTTTCGCGAAGATCTCTATTATCGCCTGGCAGTCGTGCCCATCCGGGTGCCGCCCCTGCGTGAACGGAAAGAGGATGTACCGCTTTTGGTGGAGCATTTTCTCGAAAAATATTCCAGACTCATGGGTAAAAAGGTGCAGACCATATCCTCTTATGGCCTGGAAGTGCTCATGGAATATGATTTTCCAGGTAATGTTCGGGAGCTTGAGAATATCATCGAACGGGGCGTGGCCCTTGAATCATCCAATATTATCCTGCCGGAAAGCCTGATCCTGTCCCTGCACAAAAAAAAGGGCAAGGATGGCGGCAATGGCCTGGACGGCAGGGAGCCTCTTTTTGTTGCGGCCCGGGATGAGGAGGAACTCTTTGAGCGCGGTATGGAAGATGTGCTTCTTGATGTCGAACAGAGGATGATCCGGCATGCCCTGGAAAAAACCAATAATTCCAAGATGCGGGCCGCTGATCTCTTGAAAATCAGCTTCCGTTCTCTTCGCTACAAGACCAAAAAATACCAGATAGACTGATGGTTGAACCAGCCAGACAACCGTTGCGGATGCTGAACAGGCTTGTCTTTTCACCGCCGCTCATTTCCAGCAATGACCAGCTCCGCCGTCATATCCTGTGGCTGCTTCTCATCAGGATTATTTTTTTCACCCTGCTCATCGGCGTAACC
>CAYVIE010000306.1:0-1604 GCA_964451355.1 uncultured Desulfobacteraceae bacterium | reverse complement strand
GCCACCCAATAACACCGGACTATCGGGCATACAATTATGACCCCATCGGCAACCGGACCCAAGTCACCGAAGGAACAGCCTCAGGCACCTACTCCACAAATTACCTGAACCAGTACCTCTCCCAGACCGTTCCTGCAGATGGCACCCGCACATTCACCTACGACGCCGACGGCAACCTCATATCCTGGATTGAAAACAGCGCAGAAACCCAATATACATGGAATGCCGAAAACCGCCTGATCGCCGTCACTCCCACATCCCCGGCAGAGGGCGACAAGAAGGTCACCTTTGCCTATGACTACATGGGCCGGCGGGTGAAAAAGACCGTCTGCGTGTATTCGTCCGGCAAATGGCACTTCTCCGAAGAACGGCTATTTGTTTACGAGGGCTGGAACCTGGTTGAAGAAATCGTGGATGACGGCACCACACAGACGAGCCGCTACTTTGTCTGGGGGCTTGATCTGAGCGGGAGTTTGCAGGGGGCAGGGGGGATTGGTGGGTTGGTTGCCGGCGTGGATGGGACGGAGACGTATTACTTCTGCTATGGTGGGAATGGAAATGTCATGCAGGTGGTTAATGCGGCGGATGGGCATATGGTGGCGGTTTACGAGTATGATCCATATGGAAAGCTGTTAAAGGCCGATGGGATCAATGCCAATAACAATCCATTCCGGTTTTCGACAAAATATTGGGATAATGAGACAGGATTGGGGTATTGGGGGTACCGATATTATTCGATGGAGTTTGGGAGGTGGTTGAATAGGGATCCGGCAGGTGAATTAGGGGAATTAAATCTCTACGTTAGTTTTTCTAATTCATCTATCAATAAAATTGATTTTATTGGATTTCTCTCGATTGAACTTGCTGAAGAAGTTGTTGATCATTATCTTCTCTCAAAGCGAGGATATGCATATATGGAAGAAGGAGCTGTAGAAGCGACAGAGGAACATTGCATTGATCAAATGCTTAATATATTAAGAGAAAAAATGGGGGAAAATGCGGGTTTATCTATTTGGTCAGGAGCATCAACTGCTTTTTTTCAGGGGCTTATGTTGAAATCATTGGCGGGTAAATTATCTGTACAGGCTTTAGGCGATGCAATTAATATTGCATTAACTGAGAATTTGAATGAAGATAATCTTATGGATTTAATAGATAAATCTATTAAAACAACTTTATCTAAATATGATTTAATACAATTAACTGATTTTGTGAGGGATTTTATTAAAGAAAAATATGGTCATGTTTATGGAGAAGTCCGTATAATTACTCGAAAAGCTATAAGGGGAGGTTATAATGTTAAATGTATTTTTATGGTTACAGCCGAAATAAGCCCTAAATGGTTTGGTAGTTTTGGAGAAAAACTTAATCCAGGCAATAAGTTTACTTTATTTGTTGGTTGTGAAAATAAGTGCCATCGAAATTCATGTATTTGTGGGTGTTCAAATAATTTTGCACAAAAAGTCGAGGGTGAATATAGTATATCAACGGTAAAAAAAGTTAATGAGATAATTAACTTTTATAATCAAAATTAATTTAAATGTAGGAACCTGAATCCGTGAAATTTAAAGTGTCCTAATATTGAAAAATAATCATATTTACAG
>CAYVIE010000305.1:0-1630 GCA_964451355.1 uncultured Desulfobacteraceae bacterium | reverse complement strand
GTCTTGTTCTCTGATCATTGCCAGTTTTAGTAAAACAGACCGCACAAAGGCAGGTTCATTCCGCCGGGTGTGGTTTTTTTCGGGAGCGGGTGTCAGGTAGGGAGCATCGGTTTCAATAAGAATACGTTCCACAGGGATAAAGGGTACAATTTCTCGCAAATCCGCGCCTCGGTTTTTGATGGTCACAATGCCAGTAATTCCGATATAAAGTCCGAGATCAAGATACTGTTTCAGCTCTGTTTTATTCCCGCTGAAACAGTGGATCACTCCGCTTTTCACATTTTTAAAATACGCTTTCAGGATCTCGATGAGACGTCCGTTACTGTCCCGCTCATGAAAAATAACGGGAAGATTCCCTTCATCGGCAATCTCAAGCTGCCGGATCAGCCATTTTTCCTGGGTTTCTCTGGGTGAGAACATTCGGTTAAAATCAAGTCCGATTTCTCCCCAGGCGTGAACACGGGGATTTTTTGAAAGGTTTTTAAGGGTTTTGAGCGTCTCTTCATCGCAGTTTTTGGCATCATGCGGGTGAATTCCCACAGAAGCGTACAGACCGGGAAATGATTCCGCCAGGGAAACGGCCTTGATGGATCGTGGCCGGGTTGTACCTACAATCATTGCCGCAACAACACCAGCGAAATTCATGCGTGCGACAACCTCCCGGATATCGTTCTCATACGCCCGGTCATCAAGATGGCAGTGACTGTCAAACAATTTCATTATAATAGGGATTGATTTCTCAATTATTCAATCTTCAATTTCTAATTTCCAATGTTTCTTAGTCCCGGTTCGTCTTGCCTACATATCAAATTCGAGCGGGGTCACCGTTTTAATAAGTTCCAATTCAAGCATTTTATCAATAACATGCGAAGGAATTGATACATTTGTTTTGAGAAAAATAATGTTCATTTTTCCGCCTTCTTCCTGTCCCACCTGCATCTGGTCTATGTTAATATTGTTTTTGCCGAGAAGGGTTGAAAAACTCCCGATAGCGCCCGGCTTGTCATAGTTATATATCAGTGAAATATGGCCGGTTGGGATTAATTCGAGCCGGAAATTATTAATTTTTACGATCCTGAGCTCATTTTTACCGAATATTGTTCCGGATACCATATTGGTCATCTCGGTAGTAATAACTCGTACCGTAATCAGGTTGATATACTCCCCGGACTCATCGCTGCTTGTTTCCGTGACCTTTATCCCCCTTTCCTTGGCAAGGACTTGTGCATTAACAAAATTCACATCATCCTTGACCACGTGAGTTAACAATCCCCTTAAAACCGCTATCGATACCGGAGACAGATCAAGCTCTTTAAAATCACCGGCATACTCAATGACAACCTCCTTTAAAGCGCCTCTAGTGAGCTGAGCCTGAAGACTTCCCATTTGATTTGCCAGGGTCAATAGCGGACCCAGCTTTTTAAGAAGATCGCCGGTGACAGACGGAACATTGACTGCATTTAATATGGTACCATTCTTCAGATAATTGATAATCTGGCCGGCCACATCGACCGCCACCTTGGTCTGGGCTTCCTGTGTTGAGGCCCCCAGGTGAGGCGTGCAGATCAGATTCTCACAATCAAAGAGTTGGCAAACTCCAGGAGGTTCTTTTTCGAAGACATCCAGTGCC
>CAYVIE010000304.1:0-1632 GCA_964451355.1 uncultured Desulfobacteraceae bacterium | reverse complement strand
CCGGCTGATTATATATTCATAACCCATGCCCATCCTGACCATCTGTCCCTGTCGGACATCGAGAAGATAGTGCAGGAAGAAACGCTGGTCATCTGCCCCAAAAAAGTCGTAAACAAGCTTACGGGTTACAAAGTTAAGGAAGTAAAGCCCGGAGATGTGCTTGATTTTGGAAATATTAAATGTGAGGCAGTAGCGGCATACAATACAAGAGCCAAATTTCTGTGGATTAAAGCCCATTCTAAATCAGCCATGAACGTCGGTTACATTCTTACGATAAACGGCGTGAGGCTCTATCACGCGGGAGACACTGATCTTATTCCAGAGATGAAGGCAATCAAAAATATTACAGTCGCCATGATTCCTATCGGCGGCGATAAATTAACTATGAACCCGGAGCAGGCAGCAGCGGCAATCAATGCTATGAAGCCCCAAATAGTCGTCCCCATGCACTACGAATTAGGAAGAAATTACACGGAGACATTCAAACAGTTGGTTGATAAGAATATTCAAGTAGAAATTATGGGGAATGAACAATAAACACATTTTTATTGTGGGAATTTTCGTAGATATTGCTATCCTGGTCGCTTTTCTTTGGGCAAAATTGTCGTCAACCCAGTTGATTGGTGCATGGCATCAGGAGAAAATAGAGGAGAGAAAATATACAATGCTTATTCCAATCGTAGTAAGCTCAGTATTTATCCTGGGAGTGATTATTCTCTGCCTGATCAAACCAAATGCAGGTCGCATATTTCTTGGGCTCTTTTTTCTTGTTATGGCTGTTGGGGTCAATGGTTTATTCACTTTCATTAATCCACAGGGATATGTTGAATATGCCAGAGGTGCGCTGATTCCACCATATCAAAAACTGGCGATTGAATCCAATGCTTTTCAGATTGCTGCTCATGTCATTTGAAATCGTCATGGGGCTGCTGATACTTCACTGGCAAAGGTCGGTAAGAATTGGCTTAATTGGAACTATAATTTTCCTAATTGGAATTGCGCCGTTGAGTTTCCTTCAGGTTCCATGGTTAGGACTAATTATCGGTGAGGCCTATTTGCTCACCGAGGAATTCGATTCCAGTTTTTTAGACATTGTAAAATCCAAACTACGCCTGCAACAAAATGGAGGATAAAATGGACAATCAAATTCTGGTCACCTACGCCACAAAGTACGGTGCAACGGCAGAGATTGCCGAGAAAATTGGACAGGTGCTTCGTCAAGCAGGTCTGCGTACCGATGTGCTGCCTGCGGATCGCGTCAGCGACGTGAGCCCCTACAAGGCGGTTGTCTTGGGCAGCGCGGTTTACATCGGACGCTGGCGCAAACAGGCAGCGAGGTTTTTAAAAGCCAACGAGAAGGCGCTGGCAGAGCGTCTGGTGTGGCTGTTTTCGAGCGGGCCCACAGGTAAGGGAGATGCGGTGGAGTTGACGGAAGGTTGGCGCTTCCCTAAAGCGCTGCAACCCATCGCCGACCGTATTCAACCCCGTGACATCGCCGTCTTTCATGGTGCGGTAGTGTTGGAAAAGCTGAATCCACTCCATAAATGGATGATCAAAAAAGTAGAATCGCCTGTCGGCGACTTTCGTGATTGGGATGCCGTCACTTCCTGGGCAATGGCTATCGCCGATGTG
>CAYVIE010000303.1:0-1635 GCA_964451355.1 uncultured Desulfobacteraceae bacterium | reverse complement strand
GTAACGAAAAATGATTTTTTTGATTTGCATAAGTTCTCAGCAATTCCTCTCCGGGATGAAAACACGGCTATTTTCATCCCGGCTCCGGATGCGTTTGCAAAGTAAAAATATCAAAAATTTCGAGGCTTACAAATTATCTCTCGAATCCTTAAATCAAAAAAATTGGACATATGGGCAGGTTTCAGCACAAGGGCTGTATCAGCTCCCCTGCCGGTACCGCCGATAGATATGATATCATTACCAGATAAAGCCCCTGCATCTGCCGCCATGACTGCTATCTCTATCGCCACCTTGGTGCCTTGACCAAAGAGCCTCAAAGTATCTGCAATAAGAAGAACAGGATAACTTCCTGAATAACGTTTAGCTATCGATCTTTCTACACCTGAAAGGGCATGTGTAGCCTCGACCACAGTAATGCCTTCCGCTTCAAGATCAGACCTTACATCCTGTTTCATAATCTTTTTAAAAGGCTCTTTAAAACCGCAATGATATGTCACGGCCACTATTTTGAATCCTGTAAACACCTCCAAGGCATCATAGGCTGTTTTCCCGGTGGAAGAAGCAACCACCACTTCTGTGATTCCAAGCTCTCTTGCCCTGTCGCAGGCGAGTTCAAGGGTATTTTTGGTATTAACCCGTCCTGGCTCCTCAAAAAGGGTCAACATGTAGTCTATGGCCATATCATCCTCCTGTATCTGCCGGTTCGAAGGAAAATAGCCTTCATCGATCGGGACTTTCCCCATTTTTAAAATATGGCTTGCTTTCTTGTTCCAACCCACTGCAGGATTGCAATATTTTTAATAATATGCCAAGTCTTTTCATGAAGGTCTACAAAAAAGAACGAACAAATTAACAAACTATTAACAACATCTTAGCAAAATGATAATAGATATCCATACCCACATATTCCCCAAAAAGGTCAGGGCGGACAGATCACAATATACTGAAGAAGAGCCAGCCTTTGCTCTCCTATATTCATCCCCCAAGGCCAGGATGTCAGGAGCTGCTGAAATTATTGAGGCAATGGATAAGAGCGGCATTGACAAGAGTGTTGTGTTTGGTTTCCCCTGGAAAAACATGGCCACTAGCAGGATGCACAATGATTACATAATGGAAGCGGCCTTGCGCTATCCAGACAGACTGGTTCCCTTTTGCTGCGTGGATGCCATGAATCCTGAAGCGACAGAAGAAGTAACGCGTTGTCTGGACAATGGTTTTAAAGGAGTAGGCGAACTGGCGTTTTATGAATCAGGCATTCCTGCGGAAGCGGCTGATAAACTCGGGCCCATAATGAATGCGTGCCAGGAATTCAATGTTCCGATACTGATACATACCAACGAACCTGTGGGACATAAATATCCTGGAAAAACCGCAAATACCCTTGCCCAGATCGAATATCTTGTGAAAGCATATCCAGAAAACAGAATAATCCTCGCCCACATGGGCGGAGGGATCTTTTTTTATGCCGCCTTGAAACGACAGATGAAAGAAATATTGAGAAATGTCTATTTTGATACTGCGGCGGCCCCATTTCTATATGATCCGATTGTATATCAGATTGCCTGTATGCTTGCTGGTCCTGAAAAAATTCTGTTCGGTACTGACTTTCCACTGATCCGTGCGGATCGCTACATT
>CAYVIE010000302.1:0-1660 GCA_964451355.1 uncultured Desulfobacteraceae bacterium | reverse complement strand
TGAATGACGTCTTGGTAATCTTTCATGATCAGCAGTTATCACCCCGGTCATGAAAAGAAGTCTGTTTTTCTCCCCGGCCTCGTAAGTCTTTTCACTGTAAAAGTCCTTTTGCTGACCCAAAAGGGAGCAAATAGAGATGCTCTGAATCAATCAACCTTTTTCACCACGACCCTGTTCCCCTCAACCTCGTATACCTCGATCCTGGTTCCCTTTTCGATGAATTCACCGTCTGTCACAACATCGATACGGCAGCCTGAAATCATGGCCGTTCCCGACGGCCTCAGGGGTGTTATGACCTCGCCTTGCATCCCCACGAGATCTTCCAGGGCTTCGTCCACGCCGACAACGCCTCTGGCCCTGCCCAGACTGGTTTTAAGTGTCAGGGAGGAACGCTCCAGGATCCTGAACCCGGCATATATAACCACAGGAACCACCAACAGGTCGGCCATGATGAAAACAACACCAGCAGCATGGGATATATCAACAAAGACAATATAAAGTGACCAGATAAAGCATGCCACAGAAATCAGGGTAAGTATACCGGCTGACGGAACCAGGAACTCTATGAAAAGGGTGCCAATAGCTGCAGCCTGCAACAATACCGGAATAACCAGTTCTTTATAGTCCATATCGGCTTCTATCTTTATATATTTGTTTTATATTTGTTTATTGATTAATGAAGCTTTTTTTCCACAATCACCCGGTTGTCCCTTACCTCGGACACCTTCACAGGAGTCCCCTTTTGTATAAACTCGCCATATGTCACCACATCCACAACATTTCCGGAAAAAACCGCTTTTCCGGAGGGTCTCAAGGTTGTTTTTGCTATTCCTTCATCCCCTGGCCTGACTATACTGGCATTATCCGTCTCAACCCTGGCATTGGCCAACGTCTTTTTCAGAAAAGCACCCCCATCTGATGGCTGGGGGATCTTCGGCATGACAAAACGTAAAAACAAAAGCCCGGCGATCACCGCAAAAATCAAGGATCCCAGGACCTCGATTATGTTTTCAATAAATATCTCAGCTTCCCAAGGGGCATCCGGAGCCGGTATAACAAAGCCCTGTAATGCAAGAACAAGCCCTGCTGTAATCAGCAGCAAAGCTGTATAACCTGCTATCCCGAACCCCGGAAGAACGAACATCTCGATGAACATCAAGGCGGCTCCGGCAAGTAGCAATAAAAACTCTATGTAATCAGCCATGCCCACCAGATACTGGTTCAAAAAAACCAAGGTCAGACATATTATACCTATATACCCCGGAATGCCGAACCCGGGAGTCTTTATCTCCACATAAAGACACCCCAAGCCTATCATGAGTAGAAACGGCAGTATCGAATCTATAAAGCGGACCATAGACTCCGACCAGGTCTGCTCAATCCTGGTGACACTTACCGGCGCAATACCCAGCTTCTCAAAAACGGTTTCCAGGGAACCTGCTGTCGCCTTTGAAAAACCATATTCCAGAGCCTCGGCGTCATCCATGGTCAGGAGCTCACCTTTACTTACAACTGTCCGCTTTTGCAGCCCTTTTTTTTCTCCCTCGGTGAGCTCCCCGAATTTTGAAGCATCCATGAAGCGCCTGCTACCGTCCTTACCCACCAACTCCACGATCTCCTTTTCCTCGGTGACCATGGCTTCGGCAAGAGCCTGCGGGTA
>CAYVIE010000301.1:0-1662 GCA_964451355.1 uncultured Desulfobacteraceae bacterium | reverse complement strand
TTCATCTGATTATAGACAAAAATTTTCTGATCTTCTATCCATTCCCGAACAGTCCGGATGTGTCCGTTTTTAAATCCCAGACAATGGGGCTCTTTTAAAAGAAAATACTGTTCGGTTATGATGCCGGTAGTTCTGGATCGTGATGCTACGCGAACAAGGGGATACGTCCGGCACGATGATGGCCGATCTTCATATATGCTGCATCCGGACGGGCCCACAAACGGGCATTTTAATTCCTTAAACGGATCTGTCTTGAAAGTGATGATGGGAAGTCCGGTTTCGGGGCCGGTATGTTGAGACGTATACTGTTCAAGAAAAAGGTTGGATGGCAGACCGAGGCGGTTTTTCATGCGCAGTATATCGTAAGGGAAGAGAAACTGATTAAGATCCCGGCAGCATTCATTGAAACAGGGCACCTTTTTTGAACATGAAAATTTAAACGTGTCGTTTAATGACAGCGGCGTCACATTTTTTTCCATAAACGTCTCTCCATGGTGCGTTGAAATGAAAAATTATGATCAATCAATAACAACCAGAAGTGCTTTCAAAACCTTCAATTAGGTTCAAAGTCAAGGCGGGGCGAGGGATTCAGGCACAGGAATATATGTAATATTTCGAGTATTGAATCCCTCGATCCAACGCAGAAATTGGGCCTGAGGGGAAGTTTTGAAACCACTTCTAATAAATGACCAATCAAGTACCATATGTCAACAAAAAATGCACATCCAGATCAAGATCCATAGTGTACATAGATGGGTCAGGGTGGTACATACACATCATAATGGATACCTATACACTAGATCAGATTCATATCCTGAACGGTTTACGCAACATGAATGGCATTAAGCACAATATTTAGTGTATATTCAAATGGTTAAATTTATATGTATGATTAGTCCAAAATGGAATTGTAATGTTTAGAAATTTATAGATTAGTTTTACCAAAAGTTCTTGACAAGGATAATCTTAATTGTTATCTAATCTTTTTGGTTTCTATTTTCAGCCTATCCTATTGATTTTATAGAAAATAATATATTTGGTTATTTCGGATTCTTAGATCACTGTGTAGCGTGGTTTTGTGAAAGACGGGTAGAAATTTTTTTATGATTAATAAAAATTATGGCCTTTAGTGCTGGAATTAATGAAGGGAGGTGCAAAAAGCTAAGAAATTGTGCCAGAAATTGTTGGAAGAGGTTAACATATTGAACATTTATCAAAAAAAAAATCAGGAGGTAAGTAAATGCCAAGTTTTGTAATTGCTGAAAAATGCGATGGCTGCAAAGGCGGGGATAAGACCGCTTGCATGTACATTTGCCCAAATGACCTGATGGTTCTGGAGCCTAATGAAATGAAGGCTTACAATCAGGAACCGGATCAGTGCTGGGAATGTTTCTCATGCGTAAAAATCTGCCCCACACAGGCGATTGAGGTCAGAGGTTATGCCGATTTTGTACCGCTGGGAAGCAGTGTTATGCCCATGCTCGGAACCGAGGATGTGATGTGGACCTGTAAGTTCAGAAACGGTGTCATCAAACGCTTTAAATTCCCCATCCGGACAACCCCGGAGGGCGCTGCCAATGCTTATACGGATCTGGTAGGCAAGGATCTGGACAGTGAAGTGCTTTCCACCGAAGAGGCAGACGGCTACCAGTTGCCGACACC
>CAYVIE010000300.1:0-1674 GCA_964451355.1 uncultured Desulfobacteraceae bacterium | reverse complement strand
ATTCCAAAAGCTCTTTTGCCTCATTGAAACTACTAGCCCTTGTGACATCACACATCGGCAACAATTCTTCCAATGTCTCCAGAATATCGGGCTCATCATCTACGATGAGAATTTTCTTGCCTTCTAATAAATTTTGTTTTGTCATAGAATTTCTCCTTGTGCCCAATTTGCTATCTATATTTCATATTCCTGCCCAAGGTCTAAAATCACCACCTCAATACCCGGCCCCTCCTTCTTAACGAGTTCCTTGAATGATAACGCATCCTGTTCCAGGATGGGAAAGGTCTTGTAGTGCATTGGGATAACTCTTTTGATTCCAAGTGGTTTTGTTACCAGTGCCGCCTGGGCGGGGCCCATGGTAAACACCCCTCCCCAGACAACCGGGCAAAATCGATACTATATAAAAACTTGGTTTACATGCTTACTTTAGTGTGCTGGCAATGACAATCTTCTGGATCTGACTTGTCCCCTCATAAATCTGGGTTATCTTGGCATCACGCATCATCCTCTCTACCGGATAGTCCTTTACATATCCATAGCCACCCAGGAGCTGAACTGCATCGGTTGTAACTTTCATGGCGGTTTCAGCGGCAAAAAGTTTGGCGATTGCTGAGTAACGAATAGCCTCCTTGGGGAGCCTTTCCATATCCTTCGGGATTTTTTCAAAAACGGAAGCGGCCTTATAAACAATTTGCCTGGCTGCCTCAACCCGGGTCACCATATCAGCGATCATCCATTGTATCCCCTGAAAAGAAAAAATCGGCTTCCCGAATTGGTTCCTTTCTTTGGTATATTGAATGGCATAGTCGGTAGCACCCTGTGAAATACCCAGGGCCTGGGCAGCAACCGGGATTCTGGTCAAATCCAGCGTTTTCATAATAATGGGAAAACCTTTTCCCTCCTCGGCCAGTATATTTGCTGCCGGGACTCTAACATCTTCCAGAATAACTTCCACGGTCTGTGATGCCCGAAGACCAAGCTTGTTTTCATGCTTGCCGATACTTAGGCCCGGAGCCCCTTTCTCCACAATGAACATGCTTATCCCTTTATGGCCCGGCACAGAAGTATCTGTCTTGGCGGCAACACAAATGACATCAGCCACATCGGCATGAGATATGAAAATTTTACTCCCGTTAATGACATATGAATCACCATCTTTGACGGCATTGGTTCTGATTCCTGAAACATCAGAACCTGCATTGGGTTCTGTCAGCGCAAAGGCGATGAGATGTTCTCCTGTTGCGAGCTTTGGGAAATATTTATCTTTTTGTTCTGCATTGCCCGAAATGAAAATCGGTGTGGTACCTAGTTCGTGCACCAGCAAAATTACTGCACTAGATGCACAAACTTTGGCTATTTCCTCTATTACAAGGCAGAGGGAAAAAAGACCCATCTCTGATCCACCATATTTTTCGGGGAAGTCTGCGCCAAACAATCCGTTTTCCCGCATGACCTCAACTACATCCCACGGAAATTTGGCTTCCTCATCACGTTTTTCAGCTCCCGGAGCAATTTGCTCTTTGGCTATACGTGCAACCGTATCCTGCAGCATTTTCTGTTCATCTGTCAGTTCATATGCCATCTTTACTCTCCTTTCATAAAATGTCTTTTTCTGGATCAATATATCAGCAAAATCGTAAAATGTTCTTCAAGCCCCCAGTCTATCTTCCTTTT
>CAYVIE010000299.1:0-1746 GCA_964451355.1 uncultured Desulfobacteraceae bacterium | reverse complement strand
ATAATTTTCTGAAAGTTAATTTTATATATAAATTCAATATATTATGTTAAATTTTTGAAAATGAGTTATTTGGAAATCCATCATGTATGACAGGTCGTATCAACTTGACATTTCCACCGGCGTTCCATATGTAATTTCAATCGGTTGATACAAGCTGTAACCATGCTTGCCACCTCGCTTTCCAACACAGAAAAACCATAAAAAACGACTTGCATCAATGGAGAAAGGCCCATGGCACCGGATGCACCAAGGACAGTAAACCAGATAAACCTTACATTCGATCCAAGGGAAGACCGAATCCTGATGAGGGTGGCGTCAGTCCCGGCCGGGGGCACGGAAGAAATATCTGAGGTAAGAATGTGGCTGACAAGGCGTTATGTAAGGTTGCTGTGGCAGGTACTGGAAAAAATTGCTGATGAATCGGTCAACAGGCTGCCCCAGGCATCTGTGACAAACAAACCAGTACTGAAAAAACTCCAGGCAGAAGCCGACCTTTCCCAAGCCGACTTCAAAACCCCTTACAAAGCGGCTTCGCCAGGCGTAAAACCCAAAACCCCCCTGGGTGAAGCTCCTCTTCTCCTTTCCAAGATCCAGGTAAAACAGTCACCCCAAAACCAGCAGGTAATGTTTCTCGGCACAGAAGAAGGGAAAGGCATCCATCTGGGGCTTACAACCCAGCTCATCCATTCCCTTATGAAACTGCTTGCCGATACATCCCGCAAGGCAGCTTGGGATCTTCCCTTTTCCCTTCCCGGCCAAACGCCTGCACCGGTCCCCCCTGTGGATTCCCGCAAGCTGATGTGACGCCACATAGGTGTTTGCAAAAAAGAGGTTGCCTGCAGGCGGAAAAGCCTGGATCATAATCCGTAAACGCTTTCCTGTATGCCAGATGCGCGAAGACAACCGGCCGATAGCAGTAAGCCATACCGGCCGGTTGCCGACAAAGCAAAGAGCAAACAATTATTAGCTGTAATGCCCCGTATTCAAATTCAATGATTACTTTGCACCCCTTCAATCACCGGATTCAGCATCGGTCTTGTTCAGGATTTCAACCACCTTGGTTGTTATATCTACGCTGGGGTCAAGATATCCAAGAACCTTGGGGTCCTTGATTATCATTGTAAAACCTTCTTTCTTTGCCACCTCCTTTAATACGGGAGAAGCCTGTTCAAGGATCTTGTTTACTATTTCGTTGTTTTTTCTTTCAATTTCCAGCTTTGCATCCTCGCTGGCCCTTTTGTATTCACGGCTTGCATCTTCAAGACGGCGGAGTTTCTCCTTCAATTCATCTGCGCCAAGATCCCTGCTTTGCTGAATTTCCTTTTTAAGGTAAGCAATCCTTGCCGCCTTTGCGTTCAACTCGGCCTTTTTTTGCTTTTTCAGTGCTGCAATCTCCTTTGCTGCTTCCTTACCGATATTCGATTCATTAACCAGACGATTCAAGTCAATGTATCCGACTTTTCCAGGAGATTCCCCCATTGAATAAGAATAACCTGCCGGGATAATTATAAGAAAAAACATAATCAAAGCCGAAAAATATCTTGCCATTTTAACCTCCATCATACTTCCTTGAATTTGGTGATTTAAATATACTTTGGAATGAATGCATAAATACGCACTTGTTAAAATGGTAATTTCTACCTTTTAAGATACATAAAAGCAAGATAATCCCTTTATTTTGAAAAATAAAAGGGCTAATATTCGCCAACATAGTGGAAACTCATGGTTTATTATTATGAAATTCTC
>CAYVIE010000298.1:0-1758 GCA_964451355.1 uncultured Desulfobacteraceae bacterium | reverse complement strand
CCAGCTTTTTTGTCTTGACACCATCCCAAGTATTTGGTATATAAAATTTGCAGTTGGGATTAAAATCAGCCACAAACAGGGCAGGGCGCCATGGCTCGCAAAAACAAAAATGCCCCCAAAAAGGGTCAGAAAATCAAGGTCGAACCCATCCGCGAGATCGAGGACATCAACCTGATCAAGCGCATGCTAAAAGACAAACCCCGCGACCTGGCCTTGTTTACCATCGGAATCAACACCAACCTGCGGGCCTCGGATCTATTAAGACTCAAAGTCCACCAGGTCATGGACGTCGAGCCCGGGGGCAGCATCGAGATCAAGGAAAAAAAGACCGGCAAGATCAAGACCGTGACCCTGAACCGGGCCTGTGTGGACGCCATCCAGAACCTGCTGGCCAAGGCGAAATACCATCCGGGCGATTTTCTGTTTAAAAGCAAGAAAGGTCCGGTGCTGCTGGTCCCTACCGTGCACAACCTGGTCAAGGGCTGGTGTAAAGCCATCGGCCTTACGGGAAATTACGGCTCCCACACGCTGCGAAAGACCTGGGGGTATCATCAGCGCGTGACGTTTAAAGTGGACATCCCCACCCTGATGGTGTGTTTCAACCACAGCTCCCAGAAACAGACCCTGGATTACCTATGCATTCAGCCAGAGGAAATAAAGGACGTCTATCAGAACGAACTGTAAGGCTGGTTCAGATGCCGCTGTTTGAGTGGCGGGAGCTTGAATCGGCGCATCTGGTGGCCATCGACCATCCCCGGCCGGTCTTTTATGATATTCGAATCGAGGGTTGCGCCCGGGGGTACCGGGTTTGCAAGGAAAGTGGGATCCAGGGACGAAAGCCCGACCGCCGTGTATGGCGGTTTGAGACGCTGGCGGCCGCTGAAAAGGAATACCGCCGGCGGATCCGGTCCAAGACCAATTTGCAGCGTAAGGCGGTGCGAAAGTATGTTTTGGCCGGCCGAAGTGGGAATTTTGGGGGAAAATCCAACAAAGGGGAAAATTCGAGGCGCCCAGAGGCTGTATAAGCAGCGATCTCTTTGAGGGCCATACCTTATATTATATAGAGAAAGCGTAAACAAAGGACACCTTGCATTCGATAAACGTCAGTGTTAATAACGTTATCAGAGGGTTCCGCACATAAACGACCAGCTCCTACGTCGCGTTCATGCTAAACATGTTTAAACAAATATAGGGGGTAGAGTTCCCCAAAAGAGGGCGCCGCAACAGGTATTTATCGTTCAGTCATTTACTGGGGGGGCAATGGCCACAACAATATTAGCGGGTTCCCAGTGGCGCAAATGGGATCTCCACATTCACACCCCATCAAGCGCCCTGAACAATCAGTTTAGAGGTTCCACTCTGGAAGAGAAATGGGATGCCTATTTGGCCCGCCTCGAAAAGATAGATGGTTTTGCCGTTCTTGGGATCACAGATTATTTTTCTATAGAGGGGTACTTGAAGCTCCAAGCTGAGAAAAAACACGGGCGCCTTCAGAATATAGATTTGTTGATGCCAAATGTTGAGCTGCGAATTCTGCCCGTTACAAACAGGAGCAAGGCTATCAATCTTCATGTGTTGTTTGATCCCCACCCCGCCATCATTGATAATCTAGACACCTATTTTTTTCAAAATCTGGAGTTCGAATATGGTGGCAATAAATATCGTTGTACTCGGGATGACCTTATACGCCTCGGTCGTGCATATGAGCCTAATCACGATAAATGATGGAAAAATGAGATAAAATCTGCAAGGTATGTG
>CAYVIE010000297.1:0-1773 GCA_964451355.1 uncultured Desulfobacteraceae bacterium | reverse complement strand
CATGCAACAGGTTGATATTACATCTTTTTAAAAACCACCTGTTAAACTTGGGTTAATGTGTTGCATGACAAACGCCCCATGGTATTTGTTCACATGAAGTATAGGGCACCCCTCGGGGCGTTTTCCAGCGCATGCCATTGTCTTTGCCGGCAACCGGCCGAACATGGAGGATTGTTTAGCGAATGGTTGCCTTTGCGTGTTTGGCATGCGGGAGGAAAAACACTCACGTATTCAAGTAAATGAATGATGACAGCAAACATAGACAGGCGTGGAGGATGAATCATGGAAATGGACCTTACACCTTTTTTCGTACGTTATGAATATCTCGCCAAACAAGCTGATACGGCTTTTCAGAGGATAAAAAAAGAATATCCTGATCTTGTTGTATGCGGAGCGGGATGCACGGATTGTTGCTATGCCCTTTTTGATCTTTCTCTTGTTGAGGCCATGTATATAAATCAGAAATTCAATGAAAAATTTGAAGGAGAAGAGCGCGAGCAGATACTCGAACGGGCAAATAAGGTCGACAGGGAAGTATATAGAATCAAAAGGGCGTCATATAAGGCTGTACAAGCAGGCGAAGATGAGGAGAGCGTAATAGAGCATGTGGGCAAAAAGAAGATAAGATGTCCGTTGTTGAATGATGAAAATATGTGCGAACTCTACGAACACAGGCCGGTCGCATGCCGGATATATGGCGTACCCCTTGCCATAGGCGGAAGAGGAAGGGTATGCGGTAAATCAGGATTTGATTTGAACCGGGCATACCCCGTGATCCAGGTAGACAGGATCAATGAAAAACTAGCGGCTCTATCTGCAGAGATAGCAGCATTTATCCGGTCAAGTTATCAAGGTCTTGCGGATGTATTGGTGCCATTGTCCATGGCGCTTTTAACTGAATATGATGAGGAATATCTGGGTGTTAAAAACAACTGCTCTGCCAGCCGAAAAGAAACAAGGAGGGATGTAAATGAACAAGGAGAATGAGGAAAGGCTTAAAAAGGCCATCTTTGACCAGATGTCTCCAAGGAGGCAGAAGCATATCCTGAGAAAAGGGTATGACAAATGGAATCCATTCGAGATGCCAAAGGATCCAGTGGATATCAGGATGGATCAGACAAGGCGGACATCCCGGATGCTTATCAGTGAATTTTTACAGACAAGGGATACAGGCGAATACGGAAATGAATTCAGGCGGGGAGCCTTTGAGTTGTGTATGGGAATAATAAATGAAGATGAACGATTCATTGGAATGTTTGAGTTCGCATGCTGGTATCGTGATCTGCTGGAACGTGAAAACACGGCGGAGACGGAAGAAGAATGATTCGGTGCGTTCATAGTGTGAACAGGATTTACAAAGGAGTGAATGGCTCAGGCTTTTAGTGAAAATATGTTGCCGGGGGGTATACCCGGGAGAAGATTTGTTATCTGCTGTTCAGGATGATCCATGCAAAGACAGGAAGCAATATAGACAAGATAACGAGTATTCCAGGTGTGGATAGATATGGCTTATACCAGGGATCGTTACGGATTTTTGAGTTCCTGACTTCGGCCAGGAACCAGTTGCCAAGGATAATGGATCCCAGCAACACACAAATAATTTTAATTACAACTAACATGACATGCCTCGACAAAGATCTCCAAAGGTCGAAAATTTATAATTTCAGCCAATCTCCCGGGGACTGACAGTTGAGAAATAAGTGCTGATCTCTATTATGTTAACTAAAGTTTCGCAGCTACTAATCGCATCTGCCTGATAATTGTATCTTCAAT
>CAYVIE010000296.1:0-1773 GCA_964451355.1 uncultured Desulfobacteraceae bacterium | reverse complement strand
GGGTGTACGCCTCATATTACGTTACATAATCGGGAAAATGACGGTTAACGAAAAACGTCCAAAATTGCTCCCAGCGGTTGCTCAAAATGAGAGATCGAAGTGTAAGAATGGTCTGGCCACCATCAATGCTCCATCGCATGCCTGACTTCTTCAGGCGCGCGCCAATAAGATTCTTGCAAGCGGCTTCAACGACACCGCTGCCGATAGGGAGGTTTTTCTGTTTCAGTTCATAGTAATTCATTCGCCTTTTGTTATGCTGAAGGTACTTTAGGCCTTCTTCAATTTCTGGGTTCTTTTTTGTTTTGCTGCGCCGATACCGAACCGCCCGAATGACCTTGGCGGCACCGTTAGGATCTTCTTTAAGTATGCTGCGGTATTTTTCAAACCATGCCTTGGCATCAGTTTCGTTGAAAAAAAGTTTTGACAGAGCCGAAAGATGCTCGCAGGCGTGGAAGAAATCTAACACATGAATTGCATCAGGATATTTCTTACGAAAAAATATCCACAAATCACGGGCTCCGTCGGCTATACATACAGTGTATTTAAAGTCGTGTTTCCGGACTATGCTTTGAACTTCTTTTTCAAGAAGACGTTTGGCCTGGGTTTTTCCCTTTTCGGGCATACGGCCAATATAAACGGTGCTCAATCGGTCGCCATGGGCATCGTAAGTGCTGATGGTAGCTGCGGTGGCATGTTTCCAGCCCTGCTTTCTTATCAAAACAGATGTAGAGTCCATACTCATGGCAAGTGTAACGGCGTTTTCAGGGACCGCTTGCTCAGGCTGGACCGTGAAGAGGAAATCACTTGATTCCAGAAAATCGCCAACATATTCAAGCACCCTTTTTACCGTCCCCTCTGAGGGTTTCATGAGCGCCCATTTCTTACAATGATTGACAAATTCACCAAGGGTCATCGAGGCCATGCTGTAACAGATATACTCGGCTGCTGCGAAGCTCACATAGTCATTTATGAATTTAAGCTTAATCTCAAGAGGGCAGATGCTGCGGCTGGCCTTGTTGCTCTGGTAGACCCCTCGGTTGAGCGAGATCTCACCGAGCAGGGTTAAATACCTGCCCAATGCGAAATATTTGCGATAGTGCTTCTGGCCGTTATGAGAAATTGCCTTGGCCCGCTCGTCATTTCGGGAGAACAACTCGCTCAACCCAACGACGCCGGATTTCCCGATGAATTCAATGAACTTTTTTTCGACATCTTGTATCCTGGCACCGTCAAAAGGATATTTCCCAATAGAGCTGAGTTGTTCAGCTACGCCAGTGCGAACGGCCGATATTATTGCAGATGAGACACCCTTTGTTTTCATATATGACAATATAAAACAGCTTTGTCATATATTGTCAAGATAAAATTTTAAATAATGCTAATTATTGGGCATTTTAACACGTAGTGTGGGGCGTACACCCTCTGGGGAAGCCTGTTTGAAGCGGCATGGTACAAGGTGACAGGCTGCCTCCCCGTGGATAATCCCAAAAACAACCCCGTCGTTTCCTTAAATCCATCCTTCTCTTTAAAAATGTCTCCGCAATCTGATATCCAGCAAGATACACAAAACAGACGAAACAGCTAAAGTTTTATGATTCTGTGCCGATAATGAATTAGATCCTTTTTAACAGATGCTTTGGACTGTATATATTGTGCTTCATCGTTTAAAGTTCACCACCTTATAGTGTATCATTTACAATTTCGGGCCTTTTTCGGGACCTGGATCCGGTGGACGAAGATTCCCTGCAGCCCAGCAACAAGAACCCGATCGCC
>CAYVIE010000295.1:0-1785 GCA_964451355.1 uncultured Desulfobacteraceae bacterium | reverse complement strand
CCAAAAGGGAATAAAGGTCCAGGGAAAAAAGCGGCGGGTCAAAGTCATTGACTTCCGATGCCGCCCGCCCCTCAAATCATTCGGCGGCTTTTTCAAGATGCGTTTGGGATATATCGCCAAACGTCCGACGGTTCTTGCCAATCCCGCAACCCACGGGAAGGTCCCCCAGTCCGTCAAGATGTTCGGAAAGCCGGGGGCCATGGAGCAGTGGTGGAAGGAAATCGACGACGCCGGTATCGACGCCGTGGTCGTTGCCGGGCGTTACATGAAGGGACAGCCGGATATGAGCATGGGGTATCAGGACCTTCTGAAATACGAGAAAAAGTATCTCGGACGTTTCTATGGGATCGCCCCGATCAACATCGATGAATCGATCACCAAATCGATCAAAGAGCTGGAAGCGGCCCTGCAAGCGGGAATGCGGGGAGCGACCATAGAACCAGGATACCGCATCATCGGGGGGCCTACCACTTTGGATAATGCCGATTTCTTTCCTATTTATGAAATCATGCAGGCCAGCGGCAAACCTCTGCAGGTCCAGACGGGCGCCTTTGCCGCACCCGACAACTGGAATCTGCCCAATGAGATCTGGCGCATGGACAGCGTGATGAAAAAGTTCCCGAAGCTCAAGCTGGTCCTGGGACACGGAGGATATCCCCGTATCACAGAGGCCCTTGCCCTTGCCCTGAAATGGCCGAGCGTTACCCTCAGCTCAGACGTCTACACCTTCTGGCCCGGCGGACAGCTCTACCAGCAGAATATCGAACTTCTGCAGGATCAATTCGTTTACGGTTCCGCGTACCCGTTCGGAAACTTCGATACAACCCTGGAACAGACCCTGGCCATTCCTCTCAGCGACAAGGTCATGGAGAAATACCTCTATCTGAACGGCAAACGCCTCCTGAACCTGGCATAAAAGGCAGCGAACGACTAAATAAGGAAAATAAATATGAAAGCCTATCGAATGTTGCAGTGGAAACAGCCGGCAGAACTCGTGGATATTCCTGTCCCGGAGCCGGGATCGGGGATGGTTCGCCTGAAGGTTGCCGGCAACGGCATCTGCGCGTCGGACCTCCACCTGATGCACGAGTGGACGGAAAGCCCCTCCCATCTGAAAATAGAACTGCCCATGACCATCGGTCACGAGGTCGGTGGATGGGTGGATAAACTGGGTGCCGGTGTCTCCGGTTTCGAGCCCGGACAGCCGGTGGTGGTAACCCTGGCCGGCTGCGGCCACTGCCGTTACTGCGCACAGGGATGGAACAACTACTGTCTGGACAAGGGGAAACAGGTCGGTATGGGGCTGGACGGAGGCCTGGCCGAGTATGTTGTGGCACCAGCAGGTGCCCTGGTGCCGGTTTTTGTTTCGGGTTCCAGCCACCCCCCAGGGCAGTGTAAAGCTGAACAATGGCGGTGACATACTGCTCCTGGGCATCGGGAGTGTGTGCTAAACTTAGTTGAAATAGGAGTGGTTCCTCGGATTTGTTATACTTTTGGGTATAGCAAAAAACAAACAAAAAGGAGGAACCACCATGGGAAAGATGCCACATTTAGTCCGAGAGCGCAAGAAGGCAAAGAAGTTGGAAGAGCCGAAGATCATCAGGGAAGAAGCGTTTGAGGGGTTGGACATCGACACGAAGCTGGAAATGATCCGGGCCTTAATCCCCATAGGGATCATGGCCATCTATGAGGAATTGGACAAGGAAGTTGTCAAGCTGGCTGGTACTCGACGGTAGTGTCAAGAATTTTTCGCACATTTAGGTGGATTTGATCTGGTTTCACTTC
>CAYVIE010000294.1:0-1790 GCA_964451355.1 uncultured Desulfobacteraceae bacterium | reverse complement strand
TACTTTTTTCAAATTTTTTGTATTTTTTTAAATATTTCGCTGAATAGTTACAAATTTGTTAACTTTTTAGAAGGTATATTAAAAAAATCTCAAATGATCATCCGCCACGCTTTAACTTTTTTTCCGCAGCCAAATAAACAGCATCCAGGCATTCTTGCCTGGTAGAGAAAAGACAAGGGTGATCCATATGAAAATGCTTTAAAAGCCTTTTTTCAAAATCATCGTGGGATTCTAACGAACTATCAGAATGAATGTGCAAAACTTGGCATCCGGCTTGAACCAAATGCCTTGAAACAAGAAGAGCACGATGGCAGTTCATGGGATCCTTTTCAGCACACATGATACATACTTTTCTGCATAAAGCAATCTCAACTATCTTTTCAAGCCCAGATGCGAATTCCGTGGTCATTGCAATCATTGCAAATGGCATGAGCTTCCGGCGCACAGCGGAATCTTCCATCATGCGCCTCGCACCGAGCAGATTTCCCAAAAACAGGTAGTCTATGCCATGATGCTGCAGCCCGCGCTTCAAACTCTTATAGGAAAACCATGGGAATCTCCTGCTTCCAGGCTGGGAACGCACATCAGCAACTGTTTCAATTCCAAAAGTGTCCAACAGCCCTACGAAGAATTCAAAACTGTGATTGGAATGCCCAATGGTATATTCAGGACCTGGCATAACTTTCCCCCCCCTGTCAGAGGCTTTTATTAAAATATAGCTATTGATTCCTTTCCAGATATTGTGGAAAAATCTCCTCAGGAAACACGGAGAAAACACCTCAGGCTGAAATATACCAGGATGTGGCGGCATCCTTGGAAAAATACTTAAACACGATCAACCACATAAAAGGAATACGATCATGGATGAACTGATCCATACGGACCTTCTGGAAATCACAAAAAAAATCCTTGGCACAGGTTCCGGCGCAAGTGTTGAGGAGGCCCGTATGATAGCGGATCTCCCGCATACAGCCATAATGGATATAATTTTTTGCGCTGATAAAATCCGAAAAAATTTTGTGGGCGATGAAATTTTTACATGCACAATAGTAAACGCCAAATCCGGAAGATGCAATCAGGATTGTGCATTCTGTGCCCAATCAGCCTATTATGACACGGGGATCAGTATATATCCACTAATGGACAAGTCCGACCTGGTTGCTGCTGCCCTGAAAATGGCAGAAGCAGGCGCAACGCAATTCTCGTTTGTAACAAGCGGAATCGCTCTTTCTGACAAGGAAATCGATATCATATGCCTGGCCGCATCTGAAATTAAAGCAAAGACAAACCTAGAGATATGCTGCTCAGTCGGATTGATAAGTCATAAACAGGCCAAGCGCCTCAAGGACGCCGGCATCTCCAGGTATCACCATAACCTTGAGACCGCAAGAAGCTTCTTTACCAATATTTGCACAACTCATACATATGATGCTGACGTCGATGCCCTGATCACCGCGAAGGACGCCGGGCTGCTTACCTGCTCTGGAGGGATATTCGGCCTCGGTGAAACCTGGGAACATAGAATCGAACTCGCCTATACATTGAAAGAAATCAACATAGACAGGATACCGGTGAATTTCCTGACACCGATTCCAAAAACACCCCTTGAAAAACGCCCATTGATGTCTGTGCATGATTCTTTAAAAACCATCGCCTTGTTAAGATTCATACACCCCAAACGTGGCATAACGGTATGTGGCGGGCGTGTTCAGACCCTCAAGGACCTTCATCCCTTGATTTTTTTAGCCGGGGCAAACGGTGTGATGACAGGAGACTATCTTACAACAACT
>CAYVIE010000293.1:0-1810 GCA_964451355.1 uncultured Desulfobacteraceae bacterium | reverse complement strand
CATAGACCTGGCTCCTATAATAAGTGAAACAGAAAAATTTCTGCGATCCTCTCTCGTAAAAAATATTAAAATCCATACTCAGGTACAGGAAGATATACCACTGGTCAATGCTGATCCGATTTCCATACACCAGGTATTGATGAATTTATACACGAATGCTGCACATGCGATGTCACAAGGCGGCGGGGTTCTCAGTATAATGCTTGATGCTGTTGATATCGAAGAGGGAACCAACCTCAAAAATGCAAGAGAATCAACGTTACCCGACCTCTCCCCGGGAAGGTATGTACGAATAGCTGTGGAGGATACTGGTTGTGGTATATCCCCGGGCGATATAAACAGAATATTCGATCCCTATTTCAGCACCAAAGGCCATGGTTATGGCACAGGTCTCGGTCTTTCAACTGTTTATGGAATAGTCCGGAAGCTTAAAGGCGATATTACAGTTGAAAGTAAACCGGGCAAAGGCACAAGGTTCACGGTATATATCCCGGCGTTGCCGGAAAATGAAAAATCAGAGCCTATATCAGAAGAAAAAGAGAGAATTCCAAGGGGATCAGGTGAAAAAATACTCTTTATTGAAGACGATCCCACACTCATGGACGCTGCTTCAAACCTCTTGCATCACCTAGGTTATGAGGTATTTGTATATTTTGATCCGCTAACAGCCCTCGAGGTATTCACCAGCAATCCTGAAAAATTTGATCTGGTGATTACTGACATCAGTTTTCCCCGGATATCAGGCGAACGGCTTGTAAAGGAGATTAAATCCATATGTCCAGACATTCCTATCATAATGTTTTCCGGTTTCAGCGAACCTGTTGACAGTAATAAAGCCCGGATTCTTGGTATCCATACATATCTTCAAAAACCGATCATATTGAATGAGCTTGCCCAGGCATTACAAACAGCCATAGGAAAGAAGAAAAAAGATGAAAAACTCGGTTGATATTTTTCCTCCGGACACACCCATAACACCAGTTTCGGTCTTGCAGCAAAGATTGGATAATCTGATTGATCGTTTCGGCATTCTTGGAATAGATTCTTTTCTTATATTATCAGAAGAAGCAAGGCGCTATTTCAGCGGATTTTGCGGACAGGATGGGGGGATAAGCGAGCCGGCGGCGGCGCTTCTTATCAACAAAAGTACCCGAATACTTGCGACTGATCCAAGATATACAATCCAGGCTGCCGAAGAAGCGCTGCTCTATTCAGTGGTCGAATCCAGCAGGGGTTGGATTCATGCCGTATGTGATGCCTTACGGGATATGGGTTCACGCAGAATCGGATTCGAGGCAAAACGGATGCCGGTATTCGCGATGGAAAAGATCAAAGAAAAACTTTCCTCAACAGGATTCAAAGCGACCTTTATTCCCGCAGACAGCCTGATAGAACAAGTCAGAATGATAAAAGATAAACATGAAATTAACCTGATAAGAGAGGCGTTGTCCATTGCGGAGAATGCTTTTACAAGCATGCTTACACGCTTAAATGAAGGCATCACAGAAAAGGAGGCGGCTTGGGAACTTGAAAAAGAAATGCGTGAAAAAGGTGCCGATGGATTGGCGTTTCCTGTGATTGCCGCCTTCGGCATAAATACTGCCTTGCCACATGCGATTCCAGCCCGATCATCACTACGCAAGGGAATACCTGTTCTTTTTGACTGGGGAGCCAGGTATTCCGGCTATTGTAGTGATACAACCAGAACTTTTTTTTATGGAAACAAGGATTCCATGTTTGAAAAAGTTTTTACCGCTGTGTACGAGGCGCACATGATGGCTGTGGAGGCTATCCGCCCGGGCGTGACAAA
>CAYVIE010000292.1:0-1813 GCA_964451355.1 uncultured Desulfobacteraceae bacterium | reverse complement strand
CTACCTGGGCAAAAACCGCGTCCCTGGATCCAAAAAGCAGCCTGCCCCCGGTACTGGCCAGAATATCTTGCATCTTCCATGTAAATACTTTTTTCATCCGGCCCCTCCGGCAAGAATCTCCCGGATCACCTCCCTGTCATCAAAGTGAACTTTCATGGTCCCTATGATCTGGTAATCCTCATGACCCTTTCCACAAACAATAACAGTGTCATCTTTACATGCGGCAGCAAGGGCGAAATTGATGGCTTCGGCGCGGTCCCTGATAACCACGTACCCCTGGCCATTGGCAGGGTCCGAACCTGCAAAAGGAGCCATGCTTTTTCGCAGCCCCAAAAGAATATCCTCGATAATTGCAGCGGGATCCTCGGTCCTCGGGTTATCGTCAGTCACCACCACAATATCGCTCAAGTCTCCGGCCACCCTTCCCATCTCTGGCCGTTTTTCCTTGTCACGGTCTCCACCGCATCCAAAAACAGATATCAGGCGATTTCCCGGAGGTGTCACCTCCCGTGCCGCCATGAGCGCCAATTTCAAGGCCATGGGTGTATGCGAATAATCGACAAAAATATTCCTGCCGCGAGAATCATCCACTCTTTCCATCCTGCCCGGCAGGGATGAAAACGAGGCAAGCCCTTCAAGGATGGCTCCGGCCTCCACACCCAGTGCTGCAGCAACACCTGCGGCGCATGCAATGTTTTCCAGGTTGAATCGTCCCACCAGCGGCGACCTGAAAGAAAAGCTCCTTGAAAAAATACGCAGAATCCCTGTCAGACCGTCAGGCCCGGACCTGATTTCATCAATTGAAATATCCACATCAGGCCCTGCTCCGACTCGTATAAGTCGGATGTTATCAATCTTACCGGCAAGCTCTTTACCGAAAGGATCACCAGTGTTGATCACAGCGCAGGAATCTTTTTCGCCTCGCGGCAAATATTTGGTGAAAAAAGCCGCCTTCACTGAAGCATAGGACTCCATGTCTCCGTGAAAATCCAAATGATCCCGGGACAGATTGATAAATACACCGGCATCGAAATCGCATCCTGCAATTCTTTGCATTGCAATACCGTGGGAAGATACCTCCATGGCGCAATGGGTTATTCCATCATGGCGCATATCATTTAATATGCGGCAGATATCAGGTGCTTCTGGCGTGGTTAGTCCCAAGTCGATCTTCCGGCCGCCCCACTGTGCGCCCAGTGTACCTATCGTTCCAGAGCTGTAACCTGCACACTCCATTATTCTTTTTACCAGGCCTGCTGTGGTGCTCTTCCCGTTTGTGCCTGTTATGCCGATCATGCAGATCCGGTCACAGGGTTTACCCCAAAAAGCGTTAGACACCGCTGCGAGAGCTTTCCTGGTATCAGGCACTACGATAACCGGCATATCAATTCCAATTTCCCTTTCGGCAACCACTGCCAGTGCGCCGCGTTGTTTTGCATCATCGACAAAATCATGTCCGTCTGCATGACTCCCCTTCAAAGCGAAAAACAGGGAACCTGGTGCCGCTTGTCGCGAGTTATAGACAATCCTTGAGACCTCTTGCTCCAGGTGAGACGCAGACAGCAAACCGGTTACCCTGGCTCCGGGAAGATATGCCATGAGATCAGCCAGCCTCATTGCCCCTCCCGGTCCGCTGTTTCGGTCCCAGCGGCAAATTCTTCAGGTTTTTCCGGTAGTTGAGGAGCTACATTCAGGTAGTTCAGGCTCCGGGCCATTATCTCCCTGAAAGCAGGCGCCGCAACAATGCCTCCGTATCTGTTCCCCTGCGGTTCTTCGACGATCACCACAGCTGACAAAACAGGATCATCTGCAG
>CAYVIE010000291.1:0-1833 GCA_964451355.1 uncultured Desulfobacteraceae bacterium | reverse complement strand
ATTAGAAGGGCATCGTGCCCTGTGCTATCGGTCAATCCCAATCCGACTTAGGCGAATCCACCCCCTTCAACCAGGAAAAAATTACAATCATCCTTGCATCAGCGAGCGCATGTTGGTCTCACGGATTAGCCTGATGTCTGGCAAGTGGAGGTATTCGACATCATTTTCTGAGCCTGTTACAAAAGCCACGGCAGCTGCAACGTCATTTTCGATTTCAGCCTGAAGGACAATGCATTCGGGATGAATCTTTTCCTTGAACGCAACCCTGTATGCTTTCCTACCACCGCTTTGTATCTTCTCGACCGGCTTGATCGATGCAAGGCCCATGATTCCACACCCCACTGCTTTGACACATGCCTCCCTCAGGGTCCATTCCTTGATGAATTCTTCACTCTTTACTCCTGGTTCAAGTTGCAACAGGTCATTTGCTGTTACAGGATCAAGGTATCGCTCAATTATTTTATCGATGTGTCGTACCGGTCTGAAGACCTCTACATCCACTCCTATTTCCAGTTCTTGGGATACCCCTACTATGCAGTATGATCCGGAATGCGAAAGGCTGAATCGTACATGACCGTATGGTTTTGCAAGATACGGCTTCATGCCAGCGCATTGCTGAATTTCAATCATATTCGGTGTGGTCCGGGCATGAAGCGCAAGGACATGCCTTAGGAAAGTATGGCAGAACAAGAACTTCTGTCTGTCTTGATCCCTGACAATACGGTTCGCTCTTGATATTTCATCTTCCGAAAGCAGCTCTCCGGGATCAGGATCCCAGGGTTTGCTTGTATCTATTACAGCATAATGAAGGTATATGGGAGATGGTATTAAAGGACCCTTGTTTAAGATATATTCTTTATAAATCATTTTTCTTTTTGTTCTTGATGCAAGGAGGCCTTGAGGCGGCAAACGCCGCATACTTCTTGGAATGTGGGTTCACCGCATGAAGAACACTCCCTATATGAAGCAGGTTGGGGCGGTTGTTGCTCCTTGAGGAAACCATATAGAAAGTCACGCTTGCTGCCTGGCATTCTTTTTTCCAGTAGATCCATAGCTTCCTTGTAATAGTGACTTGTTGCCCCTTTGTTCATGGGACAACCACCCTTTGCAGGAACGATTCCATGTATTTTCACGTAAGTGCGGATCTCATGTTCGTCCATTCTGAAAAGCGGTTTGATCCGGCCTGCCTGCCTGGGGTGAGACGATAGAAGGCAGGGATAAAATTTTTCAATATAACGTCTCTTGTGACGCAGGATATTTCCCAGGAGCCTTGCTGCCTCATCGTCAAGGTTGTGGCCGGTGGCGATAAACTTAAAATGATTTTCAACAGCCAGTCTGTTGATGTAGTATCGCTTTATCATTCCACAAAGTGCGCACATATTGTACCTGGTCTTTCCTTTCAGCTGGGGGAGGTCGTATCCTATAAGGTCTTTCAGGTTGTATATACGATATTCAAGCCCCCGGGTGCCCGCGAATTCAGTTACAGCCCTGATGGAGTCTTTTGAAAAATCTGGTATTCCAAGGTTAATGTGTATACCCATGACCTTGTGGCCAAGCCTTGACAGCACATCCCACGTGGCAAGGGAGTCCTTGCCACCGCTGACAGCGATCCCAATGAGCGCGTCAGCGGGCAATGCCATGAATTTCAAAGCCCTTTTAACTCCATTCAAAAAGAAAAGATCAAAACAACCGGCGCAAAAAGCCGTGTTGTGACTAGGCAAGGCAACGATTGCAGGCTTTTTGCATCGCTTGCATTTAGGATAGTTTGCTTTGTGGACCATAATTACCCCTTTATACAATGGGAATTGTTAATCACGATCAATTATGACGGCT
>CAYVIE010000290.1:0-1839 GCA_964451355.1 uncultured Desulfobacteraceae bacterium | reverse complement strand
ACCCCCACCCCCCGGCCGGGGCTAAATCGCCCTCGGCCGGATGATGGACTTTTTATGAGTCCATCATATTTTGACATGCTTTTGACATGCCATAATTAAAAGGACCTGTTTTATGGAAACTGTTTATGAAATTATCCGGGGAATCGTTGCGGTTCTCTGCTTTTTTTGTATTCTCTTTTCCATAAAAGAAGGGCGCAGCAGGTGGAATCGCATGGGCATGGGCTGGTTTGTCTCGGGTATAGTTCTGTTCTTCTTTGCCACTCTTATTGACATAACAGATAACTTCCCTCAAATCATATGGTTGCATGATAGTTTTTATATCCAGCCTTTTTTAGAAGATATACTTGGATACCTCGCGGGATTCGTTTTACTATGCATAGGTTTTTTGCGCCAGAAAACAGCCATGGAGAAGGCCTGGGCAAGTGAGAAAAAGATATCCGATGCTCTTCGCAGAGAGCAAAACCTGCGGGCCAAGCTATCCAATACCACGTCTCTTTACATGAAAATCTTTGAAAATACAGGTACAGCTGTTGTTCTTATTGAAGATGACGAAACCATCAAAATGGTTAACTCGGGTTTCACCGAGCTAACCGGGTATCTTCCGGATGAAGTTCAGGGAAGGCCAGCGGGTACGTATGTACCGGAAAATGAGCTTGAAAGGCTCAGAAAGTTTCATAAGCTTCGGCTCCTTGATCCACAAAAAGCTCCACACTCATACAGATTTACTATTCGGGCAAAAAACGACGAGTTAAAAAGTGTTTTTGCAACTGTTGACCGCATACCCGAGATGAATCTTACTGTAATGTCGTTGATTGATCTTACACAGTTGAATGCTGCCATCGCCGCGCTCAAGGAAAGCCAGGAGCGATACAGGCTTCATTTTGAAAATGTAAGAGATATCATCTATATCCTTGATCATGACTACAAGATAATCGATGTTTCCCCTTCGGTTGAATTGACAATAGGTTACAGGAGAGATGAGTTAATCGGCCGCCCGTTTTATGAATTAAACCTAATGTCTGAAAAGGATTTGGACAAAGCGTTTCATAATATTCAGCATGTTCTGGCGGGAGGACATATAGACGGGGTACGATACAGATTCATTGACAAAAACGGCAATGAAAGAATCGGGGAGGTCAGCGGATCTCCCTACTTTAAGGATGGTAAAATTGTAGGTGTTATTTCGGTTGCAAGGGATGTCACTTTTCAACACAAGCTTGAGGAAGAAAACAACCGCTTGGCTACCGCTGTAAAGTATGCAGCCGATGGAATACTTTTATGTTCACCTGACTGGCAGATCACCTATGCCAATCCGGCGGCATGTAAAATTACCGGGTATGATGAAAAAGACCTGCTAGGCAAGCATTTCAGGAGCATAATGGGTGATGCCCTGACAACCTCATGGTATGAGATGCTAAAAGCAGGAATAATGAATGGCAGTGTATGGAACAGAAAAATCAGGACCAGCCGGGCGGATGGCAAGGATATAGTCATAAATATGACTGTTTCACAGGTTCAGGATGAAGGTGGTAATCTTCTCTTTTCGGTTTGCATACTTCATGATGTAACCAAGGAAGAAAATCTTCATTTGCAGTTGGTCAGGGCGCAGAAACTTGAGGCGATAGCCTCCCTTGCAGCAGGAATCGCACATGATTTTAACAACATTCTTAGTGTAATATCCGGGAACGCTGAACTTGTAAGCTTCAAAGCCGCGGGCATGCCCGAATTGAAACGTCACTCGGATACGATCCTTTCTGCGGTTTCAAGAGGTAAAAGCCTGGTTTCTCAAATTTTATCCTTTGCAAAAGATTATCCCACTATTCCCAAACCCATAGACCT
>CAYVIE010000289.1:0-1844 GCA_964451355.1 uncultured Desulfobacteraceae bacterium | reverse complement strand
TGCGCACAACGTCTACTGGGAACAGGTTTGCATGATCGAGTTGCTCTGGTTTTGCCTGGGATATCTCCCAGTTTTGGCAATTTAAGCAACGGAAAGTGCATCCGGCAGCAGCGATTGAGAATGCCTTGGTCTTGGGCATAAAATGAAAAAGGGGTTTTTTTTCAATCGGATCGACATGCATTGCACAAGGGTTCCCGTAGGACAATGAATAAAGGCGGCCACCTATATTGACCCTGGATCGGCAAAACCCCCGGTCCCCCGGTGCAAGCTCACAAGTATGGGGACAAAGCGAACATATCAGCTTATCATCTATGCTGATGGAATATCTTGCCGGCACGGACCATTTCCAGGTTTTTTTGGGTGCGTCCTTTTTGAAGACCCTGCCGGTTATATCTTTTTTCTCAAAAAATCCCGGAAATGAAAACGCCTCTACAGATATGAGAGACGATGCGCAAAAAGCAATAGATCCAGCCAGAAATCTCCTTCGCGCCAGGCAGCATTTACTGCCGTGGTTATCATGGCCTCTCTTCTGAGGAGCAAATAAGAAATGTTGATTTGTTCCCCCTGGCTCGCGATAATCCATTTTCGTTCTCCATCATTTTCATTTATCCATGACTTCTTGTCATACACACTAATTTGAAAGAGAGTAAGGCAAGCCCCGCAAAAGGCCAGCCGAACAAAGGTACGAGTATGGAAGCTGTTGCGAGTGATCCGGCGGCAGCTCCGAGTAAATCGGCTGAAAATGCTGAAACAAGGGCGTTTCGCCCGCCGCCCCTGTTTTCATATGCAGCCGGGAATTGCATGCCACAGAAGAACGATATAGAGATCCCGAAAAACCAGTATAAGGATTCATATAGAGATTCACCAAAACTCGTGACCATGAAGATTACGAAGCCCAGGGCAAGACAAAGCCCTGCATCAGCAAATATTAGTTTCTTCCTGTTGGAATGTGTGTCTCGCCTGCCCCATAGAACTCCTAAAAGAAGGCCAAGAAGAAATGAAGTAATGATCCTGCCAACAGCTTCGTATATATAGCCCTGATAAACCTGGAAAGCAAACAAGACAAGGATTTCCGAGCCCATAACAATGGCCCCTGAGGAAAACAGAATCAATGATTCCCGTGAGGAAAAGATGACATATAACAACACAGAAAATAAAAAAATGCCGTAAAATATATATGGAGATTCCTTGAAAGCTTCGAACCAGTAAGAAACAAAGCAGTAAATCAGCCTGGGATAAAGATCCCGGTTTTTTTGTATGTTTTTTTCTATTCGGGACATGAGGTCGTTTATGCGTTCAGGAGTTACGTTCCCGGCGAAAAAGAAAGAGATATACAATGTTGTTATGTTTTTTTGGGTTAAAAGACCTGGAATATCGGGATTCACAGGGGTTTCGGAACATACGAAATGGATCCTTGTACCCGGAAGGACAAGCACATAAGGAAAAACGTCTTTTGCGGTCCAATACGCTATAGATGCAGCCTTTGTAAGGGATATGCCGGGATAATTGTCATAACCGGCGAGAGAAAATGCAAAAATGCCGTCTTTTCCAAGACGTCGTTTTGCAAGTCTCATGAATTCGAGGGTAAAAAAGCGATTTGTCTGCAAAGTTGCAGGCTCAGCAATATTAACTATTATCACATCGTAACTGATCCCGGCATGTTGTAAATAAGCTCGTCCATCGGCATGGAGAAAGTGAGTTGCCGGAGTCTTCCTCAACAGGCCGTATTTTTGGCCCAGCCTGGTTATATCCGGGTTTATCTCAACCAGATCGATTCGTGACGGAAAGTATTTTTCGATCTCAGGCAACACACCGGATGCTGCCCCTATGCTGAGAATTTTTGA
>CAYVIE010000288.1:0-1861 GCA_964451355.1 uncultured Desulfobacteraceae bacterium | reverse complement strand
AAGATGACCAAGGGTTGGAAGGTGTTGACAACGCTTCGGATAAAACCGATCAAGGCTTTCCTGAACCGCAACCCGATTTGAACCGTATTTTGTTTGTCCGTTACCGGGCAGGGGCCTGTGATTTTTTCCAGTTCTGGTATAATTTCAATTATCAGACCCGCATCCTGCCCCACTTCTTTGGAAAGATTCTCTTTCCATCTGTTGATATCAGTTTCTTCAAGGGTCAAGACCTGACGAACAAAGCTTGTAAAAGCTTTTCTGAATGGTTGATACGGGGCCTGGGCAGCCAAAGGGTCGAACTTGCTTGAAACAAAGTATCCACCCTGTCTTCTCACCCAGGAGCGGAAATCCTCCACAAGGCGGGTTTTACCGATTCCAGTAGGTCCGGTAAAAATAATTATTTCACTTGCCCCGCTTTTAAGTTTTTTATATGCGGACGTCAGGATATTCCATTCATCGCTCCTGCCGTAAAGGGGCATTTTCAGGTTTATTGTAGTTATCTTGTCGGTCCTGCCCGGCACAAAGTCATCGATTTTCCGGTTTTCTGCCACTGCCTTGGAAATAATACGAATATCTTCGAGAAGGCCCTCATGATCCTGGTAACGTTCATCAGGATTCTTTTCCAGGAGTTTATCTGTGACTAGGCAAAGCGGAGCAAAGGCATCCGGGTTTTTTTCAAGAAGTGGAACCGGTTTTACCGCGAGATGGGCATGCATGTATTCAGCCGGGTCTGATGCAGAAAACGGGGGTATGCCGGATAGGATTTCATAGAGTATGGCTCCCAGGGAATAAAAATCTGAGCGGTGGTCAATGGGCCGGTCAGATCCAGTTGAATACTCGGGTGGCATATAGGGAAGATACTCAGCCGCAGGCGCCGGTTTTCTCCTTTTCCTGGCGGATACTTCCATGGATGGGAATATGGCCGGTTCCATCAAGGCGATTTTTTTATCTTTTGGATCCCACAATATTGATTCAGGATGTAGGTTGGCAAAAACTATCCCTTGTATATGCAACCTTTTTAAGACGGGGATGAGTGTCATGCATAGGTCGATAGCTGTATTGACCGGATCACCATGCTTGAAGCCTCCGGCTTCATGGAGTTTCTTTATAGTCCGTCTCAATGGACGTGCCATCGGGTCTTCGAAAACAAGCGCTCCCCCAATTTCTGTGAGGATCAGGCGCAACGGCTTTATAATGCCGGGACCTTCTATTTCCTTTAGCAGGGCGAATTCTTTTTCAAGACCGGTGGCGATGCCTTCATGAGTGCGGACCGATTTAGGCAGGCGTATCAGGATCTTTTGCCGTGAGTCTCGTTCGGTGGCTTCATAAAAAAGATACCGCCTGGTTACAAACTGTTTCCCGGAAAATATGTATTCCGGGAATATGTCAGAGATGCTTTTTTCCATTGGCTTTTATCGCCGGGTATAGCCGCGGCGCTTCGCTATTTTTGTTCAAGGAGTTGATTCAGGCAGGCTTCAGTGGTTTGTTTCTCTTTCAATAATGCCGTCATTAAAGCTTGTTTTTATATTAAGCGTATCTGCTTAAATAATTATAACCAAATTGCACAGTACGAAAAAATTTGCCTTCCTAAAATAAGCTTTTTCCGTAATGAATTTTTTTTACAAAAATTTACGATGTCCTGCTTATCATTCATGCAGGTTTATCATCCAACCAGGTTTAACCTTTGCGCATCTGTTTTTCTCCATGCGTGTTTCACACATACCGACGTCGGTGTGTGTGAAACAAGTTCCGATTTTCCAATTATATTTTGAGCATGCCTTGCTTTATGCAGCCTTGCAACGTGCATCCGGGTTAAATATTATCGTTATTGCCAGCATGAGTGGCCGAAGCGGGCGGGGGT
>CAYVIE010000287.1:0-1876 GCA_964451355.1 uncultured Desulfobacteraceae bacterium | reverse complement strand
GTGTTCACCGGAGGCAGGCCGATGAGGCCGCATCTGCTTTGTCGCTTTCGGAGCAGGCATAGGCAACTATAGCCTGCTCCGACACTCAGCACATCTGCAGCCGCCTCGACCTGTGAAATATGCGGTTAATGTGAAGCCTCTGTATAGTTCAGGACAAACAAGACACACCCGGCTGATTCCGGGTGTGTCCAATAATGGGAAATTTATCCTGTCCGGTTTAAGGCTACCTTAATGTGAAGCACCACCTTTAGATAATGACTCCATGACTTGGTCCAGATTGAAGCTGGCAGCCTTCTGGCTTGGTGGAAATTCTTTAAAGGCCTCCAGAAATTTTGCCACGTAGGCTTGGGCCGGAATCAGCAGGTAAACACGATCGAGGAACCAGTCATCATAGGTATTGGAAGTTACCATTCCACGCTCATAGGGGTCGCGACGCAGATTCTCAAGCAGTGGAACACGAAGGGTCACAAAGGGCTCACGCCAGGCCTGGAACGTGGCTTCAGCCCGCTGCTCCATAAAGATCACCTTCCAATCCTTATAGCGCAGAGCACTCAGATCACCGTCATCGGTGAAGTAGAATATCTCCTGGCGGGGTCCTTTCTCTTCCTGGCCTGTAAGATAGGGCAGGAAGTTATAACCGTCCAGATGAACCTTGTAGGTTCTATTTATGGCAGAAACACCGCCCATCTTCAATTTTTCTTTAATATCAGGCTCTCCGGCAGCAGCCAGGAAGGTAGGCAGCCAGTCCATATGATGCATGATCTCGTTGGACCAGGTATCAGGCTTGATATGTCCAGGCCAGCGAACCATGGCTGGTACACGCCAGCCGCCTTCCCAGTTGGTGTTCTTTTCACCGCGAAATGGGGTCATGGCCGCATCGGGCCAGGTATTCATATGCGGTCCGTTATCTGTGGAGTAAAAAACGATGGTGTTATCGGCGATGCCGAGTTCATCGAGAACCTTGAGAAATTTGCCGATGTGCATATCATGCTCCACCATGCCGTCGGAGTATTCGTCCTGTCCTGAGATTCCCCGTAATTCAGGCTTAACGTGGGTACGGAAATGCATCCGGGTCCCGGACCACCAGACAAAGAAGGGCTTGCCCGCCTTGACCTGACGCTTGATAAAGTCGATGGCTGCATCCGAGGTTTCGTCATCCACAGTTTCCATTCGTTTTTTGGTCAGCGGACCGGTATCCTCAATTTTGCCGTCGGCAAAGGAGTGAATAACTCCGCGGGGGCCAAACTTTTTACGAAACTCCGGATCCTTAGGGTAATCCTCGTTTTCCGGTTCTTCCTCGGCGTTGAGATGATAGAGGTTGCCGAAAAATTCATCAAATCCGTGATTGGTGGGCAGCATTTCATCCCGGTCACCGAGATGATTCTTGCCAAACTGTCCGGTGGCATAACCCTGCGCCTTGAGCAAACCGGCAATAGTAGGGTTGACTTCCTGCATGCCTTCCTTGGCTCCAGGCAGGCCTACTTTGGACAGCCCGGTGCGAAAGACCGATTGTCCCATGATAAAGGAGGACCTGCCGGCAGTACAGGACTGTTCACCGTAATAGTCGGTAAAGGTCATGCCCTCTTCAGCAATTCGATCAATATTGGGAGTCTGGTAGCCCATCAGGCCATGGGTATACCGGCTGATATTGGACTGACCGATATCATCGCCCCAGACAACCAGGATGTTGGGTTTTTCTGTTGCCGCCTGTACAAGTGCTGCCGACACTGCAAACGCAGCAGATACAAACAGACCGGCCAACAGTTTTTGTCTCAATCCCATGTGAACCTCCTCTTATAGGTTTTGCCGTAAAAAAAATTAATTATAAATGAGAATATATATTAAAAGATACTATTTGTCGACGTTAATATTCGAT
>CAYVIE010000286.1:0-1919 GCA_964451355.1 uncultured Desulfobacteraceae bacterium | reverse complement strand
GACCATCTAAAGACAAAGGGATTGGAAAAACTTTTTTCCCATGGCCTTGGGCATGGAGTTGGGCTCGCAGTACATGAAACCCCATCAATAAGCCAGGCAGCTGACGTGATACAGATAGAGGAGAATATGGTTTTTACTGTTGAACCAGGCGTTTATATACCGGAATGGGGAGGGGTCAGACTTGAAAACATGGTGCTTGTTAAGAATGATTCTGCAGAAATACTGAACAAGCTCCCATTAACAGTAAAAGAATTTTAAAGTTTTATGTGGATGATGATGGACATGGAAAAAGTCCAACATCCGGCCGGAGCGGTTCAGCTCGGGCCAGGGGTGGCAACGCCCTTCCCTGTCTGGAAAAAAGCATATTTGCTTTACCATGAAAACACCTCTGGAGCCGGGATGAAAAAATCCATGTTTTCATGCCTGTGGGTGATTGCTGCTAATAATGAAAGTTTGCGAACCCATCATGAACGCAACTGACAAATATGTTGATAAATACTTGAACTATCTTATTGTTGAAAAGGGACTTGCAACATCAACCATAGAAGCATATGGACATGACCTTACGCGTTTTTCACGCTTTATGGCCAGGCATCGATTGAGCCTTGAGGAAGCCGCTGAAACGGCTGTCATTTTAAAGTATTTGATAATGTTGCGTGACGCAGGCCTTGGAATAAGATCGAGGGCCCGCCATCTTGTTTCTTTGAGAGGTTTTTTCGATTTCTTATATAGGGAAAATATCCTGTCATATGATCCCGCAAGACTGATTGATCTTCCCAAGTTCGGCAGAAAGCTTCCACATATACTTGCTGTTAAAGAAATAGAAAGTATACTCGAAACTCCCGCAATCGAGACCCCAAGAGGAGCAAGGGATGCGGCAATGCTTGAGCTTCTTTATGCTGCAGGCTTGCGTGTGAGCGAGCTTATTTATTTGAAAGTGAGTGATGTCAATCTTGATGCCGGATTCGTCAGGGTGTTTGGTAAGGGTTCAAAAGAGAGAATCGTTCCCATTGGAGGTGTAGCTTCAGCAAAAATACGCCGATACCTTGAATTTTCACGGCAAAGGCTTCTTGGGGCCCATACAAGTTCTTATCTCTTTGTGGCAAGACGTGGCAATCCTATGACCAGACAGGGATTTTGGAAGCTTTTACGAAAGTATGCTAAATTGGCCGGCATAGAAAAAAACGTAACACCGCACACATTTCGTCACTCTTTTGCAAGTCATCTTCTGGAAAGGGGGGCTGATTTAAGAGCGGTTCAAATAATGCTAGGGCATGTCGATATTTCAACAACACAGATATATACCCATGTTACACGCGATCACCTGATAAAAATGCACGAAAAATTCCATCCACGAGGTTGATTCCGGAAAATTTGCCCGAAGTATATTATATCTCAGGCAAAAAGCGGGATAAGATTTTCAAACTTTACACCGAATCCTGTTTGATCTATTCTAGCTATTTCTCCTCTGACTTTCAATGGTTCGCCTGTGTCTGGGTGATGGAATGTCAGCACAATAGGATCGCCACTTGTAATACCTTTAAGTGGTTCCATTCTGGTTTCAATAAAAACACCGCCGGGGCTAATATTTCGTATATACCCGACGTATAATGATTTATCCACGGTAAAATGGACATCCATTAGTGAATCACGGCGCGGATGTTTTCTTTGCTTTCCGCTTATCTTTGTTTCAAGTTCGTTCAACAAGGCCTTTCTGTCTTCAATAGGCATTTTAAGTATCAAGCCAAACAAACGAGCTGTTACAGCGGATATACTTTCATCCGTACCGAATGGTTTTTTGATATTTACCATGATACCACCTTGAAAATTTTGAAAAATTTATCAAATTTCAATTTCATGAATATATAATAATATTATTAAATCTCCAGAATTGCAAATATAATATCACGCAAACCATA
>CAYVIE010000285.1:0-1982 GCA_964451355.1 uncultured Desulfobacteraceae bacterium | reverse complement strand
ACGGAAAAATAAATTCATCTGAAACCATAGAAAAAGGGTGTTGAAAGTGAGTTATAAATTCATAAGAGAAATTTTTTCTGTATACTTCTATGGTTTTAGAAGAAAAAACTAATCTTTAGCACGGAGTTTATATGCAATCATTTATGCATATATGCTTGATTAGTTGGAATGATATGTACTGTATATTCCGTATGCTATCTGTATTCTTAACCTTCTTTCATGACAATTCAAAGATTTTCAGGTAAAGCCCGAAACGATAATTACAGTTATTACAGGGACCGGCGATATAGTGATTATGGCCGGAGGGGATATCACTGTTACTGATGGTGATGGCGACGGAATCCGAATAGATCCGGCGCAAAACATATATCTCTTCTCGGGTGGCGGTATTGAGATCAATGCTGGCATAGAAGCTACCGGTGCTGTTGGCCTTCATGCATCAGGCGGCCTTGAGCAGAACGGTTCGATATATTCAGGCGGTGATATTCATGTAACTGGCTATGATATTACGATCTCTGGTGATGCACGCTCTGCAGACGCCGGCGACATCGCATGCCAGGCGGCATCCAGTATTGCCGTTACATGCATCGAAGCGCTCTCAGGCAAGGTATTCCTATGCGCGGGTGAGAGTATCACAGATACAGGCGATAATACGGCTGATATTGTTGCGCCGATTCTTCGGATGGAAGGAGGTTCAGGGATCGGGGCTTCAGATGATCTGCTCGATATCAGCGTCCGCACAATTGCGGCCTTGGCAGACTCCGGTGGTATTCAGTTGAACCGCGTGGATTCCGGTATGATACCGGGAGGACTTGAAATTGGGGATATCGGTCCCATCGTTGTAAGCATTCCGGATCCTTACGCGGGGATGGTGGTTGCCCCACCACCTTCTCCAGACGAGTTCGATATTCTCTCGCCTGTAAGTCCGGTTGCAATGGGCGAATCCCTCACAGGGCAGTGGACCGATGTTTTGGGATATGACTGTACATGGTGCAGATTCTGAAAAATGGAAGAATTCCTCATATTATGACCTCAGGCTGGAAGACGCTTCGCACCATGTCTACGCCACAGTACGGGTGGATGCACCTAAGACTTCACTTGATCCTGACTATCTGATGCCATGGGGATCCTAGATCCTATACATGGAACGTCTATGCTTACGACGCTTCAGGTACCCAAATGGGACTGTAAACCATAGAGTTTGTATTGCCGTAATCCTGAATCCGTGACAGGAGATGGTGTTTTTTTAAATGGGACCTTATTGATTGGGCTTTACCGTGAAAGCGCCTTCGATGGCGGGGTGAAAAACAGTCCTGTTTTCGTGCCGGCCGTGATTGTCGCCGATCATGAAAGCTTTACGAGTCTGTTATTTATTTGAAGTTGTTACGGAACAGATGCCGGAGCGCGTTTCGGCTCTGGTGCAGATTTGTTACATGGGCGGGGTAATTGCTCCGTCTTTGTTTTTTGGTTTGAAAAGTTTTATCTGGATTCATGCTCTTTGTTCGGTGTTCATCAGATTATTGCTTCATCCAGAATCGGGATTTTAACTAATGATCATAGGAGAGTTCAGATGTTTAAAAACCTGGTGCCGGTCACAAAGGAGAGACATTCGGGGAAAAAATCAAGAGGATTGATAGTTTCGCATTTGCAGGTAGCACACACTTGGCGTCCATCATGGTAAACGAGTTCTACAGGGCTGCGTCCACTTATCCGATCATATTTTTGGAAGAGCTGGGTTCAGGGGATTTCAGGCCCATGGTTCTTCTGGGGCTTTCGCCCAATGAAAACCTGTTTGTGGATGAGAACGGACGGTGCGAGGCGTCATACCTTCCCGCCATCATACGGCGCTATCCGTTTGCCCTTGCCAGGACCAGCGAGGACAACCGTTTTGTTATTTGCATCGACGAGGATAGCGAGCTTGTGAGCGATGACGAAGGCGAGCCTCTTTTCAACGAGGACGGTGAGTCGGCGGAGATTATGGA
>CAYVIE010000284.1:0-1986 GCA_964451355.1 uncultured Desulfobacteraceae bacterium | reverse complement strand
TTCCCAACGAAAGGTTCCGCCTCCTCTGGATCCAGAACAGGATCCAGTTCCCCACGAGACTGATCGATATACTTGAATCAGAATACAATGCAGTAATTGTTGCAGATGAGTTAAACGATATCACCTGGGATCCCATCAACCCTGACGACCCGTTTTACGGGCTTGCAGCAAGGGCTATTTCCATACCATTCAATGGACCTATCGAAAGAAGGATCGAGCACCTGCAGAAAATGGCAAAAGATTTCGAGGTCGACGGCGCCATCAACCCATGCCACTGGGGCTGCCGCCAGGGAAGCGGTGCAAGAGGCCTTGTGGCCGAGGGACTCAAAAAGATCGGCATACCTGTTTTGAACCTTGATGTCGATTGCGTCGATTCAAAAAATTTCGCTGAAGGCCAGGCAAAAACAAGGATAGAGGCCTTCATGGAAATGTTGGAACACAGAAAAAGCCTGTAGTGACCAGGATCAATGCTCTTGAATTAACAGAGTCATAGAGCCGTGGGTGTTCGTCTGCACGAAACGTCAAAGAGCATGGAAAAGTATCTCTTTTTTAGACTGCTTGTTATTTTTCAATCGATATCCGTCCCTTTTGGTTAAGGGGGATATTGAAGCTTTCCAAAAGTGAGATGGAACTTTTGATGGTTGCGTTTCCGGTGAGACTATATTCAAGGTCTGCCGGGTTCTTTATGAGAAGGTATGCGCTTTGACCCATTTTTAGAAAATCCAGGTGCATCGGAATCTCTATGACTCCCCTCCCCTTTTGTGACAGCGCTATCTTTTTGTTGAGTTTGCCGGCAATCCATTCTTGCCCGTTCACAGCAAAGCTGTAATCGAGGTTCTGTAGCACCATATCCCAAGTGTTGGGATTTTCCATCTCCAGAAAAAGGGAAAGGTCTGCCCCGGCAAAATCGAGAGCATCAATTTTTAGTTTCGATGCCTTGAATATAGGCAGCCTGATTTTCGGAAGGGTTTGCGTCGTTTCAACCGGCACCCTGATCTTACCCAAAAAGGGGATAAGGAAAAAAAGATTAGATTTGAAGGTATAGTGTATGCTATCCGCCTTTTTCACAGCTTGAAAAATTTCGTATAATTGCGTGTAATTCACTGACACCGGTATGCTGAACTCGGATCTCCCATTGGATGCTATTTTCAAAGCATCTTGTTTTTCTCCCTTTACAAAAGGCTTGTTTTCTATCAAAAGCTCATAATCGAATCCAGCAAGTTCTACACTTATGCTATTTTGATTTTCAATTCCCAATGTAAACTTCAAGTCTATATTTTCCAGGTTCATATTGGTCAGCTTCACATCATTAATCCGCACAACTGGAGGGGCAATGTTCGCCTGCTGCAAAATCTTTACAACATCCTGGCATCCCAAGAAAAAAAGGCTGATCAACAGATTCAGGCAAAATATCCTTTTCATCATATAAAATCCTCAATAAAGTTTATAAACCGCTTCTATGCCTGATTGTCTCGTAAACATTCAGACTTGCAATAATCACCCCCGGGCATGAAACCATGGGCGTTTTTCTCCCCGGCTCCGTAAACCCAAGTTCATGTTTATGCCTGGGAAAATATAATATACACTCAAAACTACAACGGTTTTTGCCCATATCCAGACAATGAATATAATATTAAAACTTATATCCTCACTTTACAATAAATATGGACTTTTTTGCATAATAAAAGGGATATTATTCCAGTTAGACATTGACTCCCATACGAAAAACGCCTTGTTTTCTATTGTAATTTGATAAAAAAGAGTATATTTTTTATCAAATTTAAAATATACATACCTGAAACTAGCCAATGCCGATATATATATTCGATTTGGATGATAAAAAAAGCGCATACCGATCCCAAAACCCTTAAGCAGGACATCATAAATGATGATGGACTTTTTACAAGTCCATCATAAATTTCCATAAAAACTCTCATTACGGGAAAAGCCTGTTTTGGGGAAGGAAAATTATTTCGTACCGTGCAA
>CAYVIE010000283.1:0-2048 GCA_964451355.1 uncultured Desulfobacteraceae bacterium | reverse complement strand
TAGCAGTGATCGTTGTTTTAGTGCTGATCGGCATAGGGTTAGGGCTTAAACGGAGAAAAAGGTAAGAAGGTAAGAACTTGCTCGAACAGTTCTCACGTAATGCATAAATAATCGCGCCAAACCAAATCCTGAACTAACTGCTACAACAACTATTGACACACCGGCATAGGGAATTCTGAAGAGCAGGCTTAAAATGACAAACCCGAGAACAAAAATCAGCAAATCATTAAGCTTAAGATTAATTTTAAATAAGTCCACACTCTTTCTGCCAACTGCGAAAGATACGAAAATACAGGAGGGCATCAATGCCATGATAAAAGAGCATTCCCATAATTAACGCAACCGGAAAACCAACATGTCGGGGTCGTCTCAATCGTAAACTCCTCCATACTCGCATCCAATCCATCCCGGACCAAAAGCCTGTTTGCCGTTTAGAATGGTAATTTTCATAAAGCCATCTCCTTTTGTCTTGTCTTTGAAAATTCAATCAAAACGGCATCGAGTGGACGCCGTGGCATGGCACGTTTTTGCGGCTCGGCGTAGCCGATACGAAACAAGAGTTGAGGCAAATCCGCAAGCCCCAAAATTGCCCGCAGTCTTGTCCTCAGATCCTGCACTTCCACTGGCTGGTTCAGGAAAGCATACTGCAGACCCATTGAAGTAGCGGTCAGGACAAAGCGCTCGAGCATTTCTCCGACTTCCAGCAGGCTTTCTTTGGTGTCCTCGCCATGTACAATGACAAGTGCGGCAGCTTCTTTCGCGAATTGATAGTCCTTTTTCGCCTGAGGTTTCCCCAGGTCGAAAGTTCGCATAAACCAGGGTCCCAGCCACGAGATGATTCCCGGAATTCCAAAACCGTACGCTGCAATGCCATCGCCTCGCCGGGTCCAATTGGAACGAACCCAGGACGCTAATTCCTGGCGAAATGCGGGATCAGACATCTGAATGTGGTCGCCTTGGGAGACCAGTTCAGCAATGCTGGTTTGTATCGTTTTGTCTGTAACGATACGAATGGCAGCTTTTTTACCGGTAGTGAGTTTCTGAAGTCTTTTCAGTTCGTCTTCGGCTAAAGACCGCACTTCGTACGCAATGCGGTTGGTGCGTCGTTGAACGATAGCGTGAAAAAGCTTTTTCAGCTCAGGGTCAGTTTGACTACTTTCGGATAACCTGGCAGACGCCAACAATTCCGGTGTATTCGCTTTCGGCTGATATTGCACGGTACAGGCATAGCCAAAATACGCTGCGGCGACCCGTAGATTCATAATCGCTGCACCGATACTGATGACCAGTTCGCGGTTGTCGGGGTCCACAACATGAAGACGTCTGGTGTAATCAGCGTAAATGAACACACCGTCAGGCTGAAGCTTAAATTTCCAGGGTTGGGTATTGTGTCCCGAAGGGGCGAGGATCGCATACCTGAGCAAGAATTTGAACTTCTCTTCTAAGGCACCATCCTTTGGGAAATCCTGTTCTGCCACCTGCCAGGGTGTAACCTTGGGGTCATATTTCTTCATTTTTGCGTTCTGCATTCAACTATTTTTCCCTCCTGAGACTGTCCCGCAATTGCTTTTGGCACTAAAAAATTCGCTTCTTTTTGGATTTGAAACCCTATTTGCATTTCTTTTTCTTCCATTTTTGAATTGTTGGACAGTCTCCTGACTTCTAAATAAGATGAGGGGATATATAAATAACTTGCCTTGCGAATCGGAAAGCTTTTAACCTAAAATCAAAAAACCAAAATAAATCATAGAAGAAGTAATTAGAACACTCCTTCATGCTTATAAGGTAAGGCATGTGAATATTTATATAACGCACGCTCTCTATCAGGATGGTTATAAGTTATAACAAAACTCGGCTCGTTTTTATGTGTTCTCTGATTTATTCCTACTATCTTTCCTATTTCTCCTGTTGATTTCTCAGTATTTATTTTTTAAAATATTAAAGTGCGGAATATGGGTTCCATTATAAATATGGTGAATAAAGTAGGGTTAATGGGAGCGAACGAAGAGGAACTGCTGCGTATAAGTGAGATTATGGGGCTTGCACTC
>CAYVIE010000282.1:0-2085 GCA_964451355.1 uncultured Desulfobacteraceae bacterium | reverse complement strand
ACACTACTCTCTCTCCAATATTTCATTGCGGCCATCTTTGCGATCGAATAGGCATCCGTTAAGGGCGGATGGTCTAAATCTGAAACGTGGTAATTTTTGTCTTCAGGAGCCGATATACATTGCTGTATTAGTCCCGAAGGATTAATGACGTATGAATGAGGCGACATCAGGTTACACATTGCATTTTGTTGCATGTCTCCTAATACATATTTATGATTAATACCTATTAGCTTCTCAATGAGCTTCAAGACAAGTACGGCATTTTTTTTGGGATTTAATTGCCATTTATGTTTTGATTCTGTCAGATCTTTAACATTAGATAAAACAATTTTAATATTGGATAGATTGTTAATTATTTCAGAGATAATCAGATCAAAATCGTTTAGAATAGTTGAATAGTTTTTTTTGCTGAGATTAATGTTTAGGTTGATTTGATTTGCGTTACAAAGAAGAGATAGACTATTCTTTATTAATTTGAACGAGTCTCCGGCAATCATTGGCCTGCATTTATTATGGTTAGAACCAGCTCCATCTAATGTTCTGGCAATTGCGCTATCCAAGTCGCTGCCTTATCCACAGTGGATCACGCCTAGCATCTAAAACAGCTATCACGGTGACAACGTCTCCATCGACGCGGTAGTAGATGCAAAACGGAAATCGCTTTGAAAGTGACCGGTAGAGGCCGTATTCTATTGCATGAATTCCACCGTAGTATGCCAGTGACTCGATGTCGGCAATCAAGCAACTCCGGAAATAGTCTCCAAGACCGGGGGATTGCCGCTCATAAAACCAGTAACCCTCAATGAGGTCTTCCTCGGCATCTGATGAAATATCGACAATCATCGACCCACTTCCAGCAGGCGGGTCTTTGCTTCGCTCCACGGTGACACAGTCGCTCGGCCGTCTTTGAGACGTCGCTTTCGGGTCTCAAGTACCTCGCGATGCCACTCCGGCGACCGTACATCGCCTGATTTGTCGCAAAGACTGTTCCATACGCTCTCCAGCAAGCGGATTTTTTCGGAAACAGACAGGGTCTCAAGTGGTATTTCGATGGACATAAAGCTCTCCTTCGTCAATCATTATAGTTTAGCGGCCAGAACGTAAAGCTGAGGGGCTTGGCAACGATAAGCGAAAACCTTTATAAAAGCATAAACTGTCCGATTAAATACTGTCTTTGAAAAACGGCACGGCTTTGCCCAGTCCCTCTCAAGCGCCTGGTTGGGAGATTTTTTGTATTTTTTCCTTCAAATTTTCGATAGATATAAAACCCTCATCGGTAAAACGATGCAACATTGCATGACAATTCGGACAGACAGGGCACATATCTTTAACAGGGCTAACAACATACTCCGCGCCAATTTCAGATAAAGGTTTAAGATGATGAACATGAATAAAGTTTTTACCTATCTCACCATAGGTTTTTTCAAAGTTAAACCCGCATACAGCACAAGAGTAGCCATGAAAATCCAGGCATGCTGATCGTGCTTTTGGGTTGCGCTCGTAAGATGTCAAATAAACCTGCTGTCTTGAGCCTTCAACATATTGCCTATTAATATTCATATTTTCAGACAGATTATTACCAGTAAGCCTGCTCCATCTGGTTTCCAGATGAACAGCTACTTGCTTCGGGATCGTAATTCCGGATCCTTGAGCGTCCCAATGAAATTCTGAAAAGGGTTCTTCGCTTAAACGCTGCCTTGGTATAATTTTATCTTTTGCAGGGTTTAATATTACGTCATAAACAAGCTTTACATATCGCGACCAGCCACTTGTATTATAGATTGAAGCGTCTCTATAAGGTTCTGAAGTCACATATCCTGATGCAACAATACCTCGTGGTTCTATTTTTTGTCGTAGAAGAAAAAACCTATCTCCTGGTCTTAGTTTTTTACTGCGGCCGCAACTCCAATACCTATTGAAATGGCCATGAACTGAAATTTCATGGATGCAATTATCAATATCATCCCATGAATATTTAGCGGGATTCCATGTCAATAAATATGTGGATATGTTCTTCATTTTTTACTCCCAATGCCGAGATGAGCGGTCCAACGCATAACGAGGGGAGACGAGTCTCGCCCGGTT
>CAYVIE010000281.1:0-2112 GCA_964451355.1 uncultured Desulfobacteraceae bacterium | reverse complement strand
ATCAGTATCACCTTAATTTTGGCGAAAAATGGTCTTGCCAATGGGGTCCACCACAAATATTCTCTGGCCAGACAAAAAAATCGCCAAATTTTAAAAGCCAAAAAAGAATGACTTTGAGCCATCTTTCCAGGTTCATTACAAGAAATGTCACCAGAATAGTTGTTTCAGAGGTAGAGGCCAGCTTGCACATGATCCGTCCCAGGCCAAATCTGCGCTTACCCTGCCCGAATTTGCCTTCAATCGCATTCCGGTCTACCTCATCCTGAAAAACTTGCTTCTTGATCTCTCGATTGACATCCGCATTTCGGGGAGGCCTACCCAGGGGAGGGCCTGAAAGGCGAATCCCATGCTTTTTGCAAAACTCACGATTTTCCCGGGTTCGGTAAATCTTGTCCACATGCACTGATTCCGGCCAGAATCCAAAACGCAGATGATACCTTTTGATCTGAGCCTTCAGATCACCGCTTTCATTATAGTTGTCCCAGTTGATACGCTCCACGAAGGTATATCCATCTACCAAACTCACCGAAATCTTGGCCCCAAACTCTGTGACTGCTCCAGGTTTACCCCGCTTGATAGGCCGCACATGGGGTTGGGATATACTGACGATACGATCGGAAATTCTTTGTGTCCGATTGTCAAACATCCATTTTTGCTGGCGGTAAACCTCGTTGATTACCAGAAGATCTTTATATTGCTGCTTATCAAGTAAGGTGAGAGAGACTTGCTCGGATAACCTGGTTATGATTTTAAGGTTACGGTTCAGATATCCCAGTTGTTTGCGAAGTACCCCACGTTTTTTCCGGACAGACAGTTTTTTGCTTTTGGCAGCGGCCAGAAACTTCTTGCGGGCTTTTTGCCTGTAAGTCCTCGGTCTCTTTTGGCTGCCTCTCAAAGGTTGATGCAAGACGTCAATAATCTGTTCGCTCTTTTCACGCGCTGCATTTATTATCTTCAGATCTGTCGGATACCCAATGTCGGCCGGAGCGCATGTGGCATCTGCAATAAGTTTACCTTTATGTGTATTTGCGCCAGAAGAACCAGCCTGCCCATCATCCGAGGGCTTATCGCCTGAATCTGATTGCATGGCTTTGGCCGATATGATCTCGTTTATTTTTGCCAGAACCTTTTTCCCGAACCGCTTGCGGAAGTGCACGAACATCGTAGGATAAAAGGGAGGATCGTATCTGTAGGATTCAAAACCCAAAAAGTACTGGAGATATGGGTTCTCCTGAATGTGTTCAACGGTTTCCTCATCCGAGGTGCCCAGCATCTCCTTGATGATCAATGCGCCTAACGCAACACGCGCTGACATGGCTGGAGCACCTCTACCAGTCCTGGCCAATGATTGGGTATAAAGAGATTCAATTTCATCCCATGGAATCAGCTTTGCAAGCCTTACCCATCTATTGCCGCTACTGAGTTTTCCCCCAAATGGCAGATAAAAATCTTCAAACATCATCTGGTTAGCATCATGCTTGTACATTAATTCCTCAAAATTCAGGTGCAAGGTTTTTTGCAAGTATGCGTAAATAAACTTGCATTATATACTTATTTTATATCATTCTAATATTGAAAAATCAAGATGTTAGTTTTAATTCAGGAAACCCTAAATAAACCTCCTTTCATGCTTTTCTCGTACTTTACCTGAGAATATTTGAATTGTCACGAAAGAAGGTTAAGAATACACAATTTTTTCTAAGTTTGACTTCAGGGTTCACAAGGATTAAATTCATATCTAAGCTGTTGTATAAATCCATCAGGCGGACACGGGCTGGCCAAAACCCTGTTTCAAAGGATTTCTCGTTCCTGGCCGGATATAAGTTTCCTATAAATATATAGGACCATGCCTTCAAGGCTTTTGTATGACACGGATTTTTGACGGCTTCGTAAAAAGTCCGTCTGTTGCGTTGCTTTTCGCCGGAAAGCGGCTCAACGTACTTTTTAGTACGCCTCGCCCCTTCCCGGCTCGCGACGCCTTGCATACTGAGCTTTTACGAAGCCGTCGCCCGTATTTTTAATAGGGTTGAATCATTTTTTCAGTATCAAAATTTCGACTTTACCGTGAAAATCACAGAAAATTAGCGCAAAAATTTCCTTTTCCCATATAAA
>CAYVIE010000280.1:0-2199 GCA_964451355.1 uncultured Desulfobacteraceae bacterium | reverse complement strand
ATTTAAAGAATATTTTGATAGTTTAAATTGTATTTTCCCATTTATTTCTGGGGGAAGGAAAGTCTCCCCCATCTCGTAAAAAAGCATTTTTTGCTTTTTACCGTGAAAACATCTCCGGGGCCGGGGATAGGAACAGACCTCTTTTCATGCCTGGAGGTGATTGCTGCTAATAATGAAAATTTACGAGATCATCATAGATGATACAATAGAAAAAAAGTGAAATTCTGATTGATTCAAGGGCGGTGAGATGGAGATAAAAAACACAAGGGGAGAACCAATTTGATGTTGGTTCTCCCCTTGTTGTGGGGGGCGCTAATTAATAGTAATTGAGCGCTGAAGTTAGGGGCTGTTATGTTACATGCCGCTGTCTGCTATGTAGTCGGTAAGAGCGGCATAGAACTCCATTTCGTCGAACAAATCCGGACCAACGCCTATGACATCCAGGTGATCCTGTTCTATTGCATATTTATGGGATGTCATCATGGTATAATCAGGAGCATTCAGGTCGGCACAGTAACCCGTGTCTGTATGGACATATACATAATCCAGCACTCCCCAGACTTCATCATATTCAAGCCTGTAACCCATTTGCTGTGAATTGAGGCCCACAAGGCCGTCATCATCGCAGTCGTTTGCGGTTCCATCTCCTGTGCCTTCTGCTCCATCACCATTCGCGTCATAGGTGGCATATCCATCGCCATCTATATCATAGAAGCATTCAACAAGGAGATAGAGAGCCGGATTGAGGGAAAGTCCGTCCTGGGTTGTTATGAAAGAACGTGAGTATGAAATATATGTGGAGCTTCGTGGATAGTACTGGTTGAACTTGTAACATCCTGTGTACTTGCCGTCTATTTCATAATCGTCGTAGACAAGCTGCTTTGCCGCCGCATATGCGTCGTTTCCGCTGCCATAGACTATATCCCCGTAATAATTGGCAAGCGCTGAAAGAACGTCATCGACTCCGGGGCCGAGATCGAGTATGTATTTTGCGACAGGGCTTCCACGATGAGGAGATGAAATGCTCACGCCGAACTTTACAACGGTGTATCCGTAATAATCATAAAGAAGTTTGGCCGCCTTGCGCATATCAAGCCCGCCCTGGGAGTGTCCTACAAGGTTGATGTATGATGCGCCCGAAGAGGCCATGTAATTCCTGATGTCCTGGTAGAGCTCGTATCCCCTGGTGTATGAATCATGAAACGGGGTTACAGAGGCAACGAATGATTTCTGGTTGTCATTGATATCCCCGTTGCATGATGTTTCCAGGAAACCGTCACAGGGATCAAGCACAAAGACACCATAATCATCACCCCAATAGTCATAACCCAGGATGTCGTCAAATCCAGCCATTCCATGGGCGAATACTATGGGATAGTTGGTGAGATCCGCATCCCGCGCCGATGCCGGCGGCGCAACCAATAACAAACCGATGCATAAAACTCCTAACAATGCTAAGTACTTTTTCATCTTCTCCCCCTAATTGTTCAGGTTAAAGTTAAAAGGTTTAAAAGACACACGCATACACACAGCAATGCTGTGATAACAATTTTTCATTTCTTAAATATGCAATTTGCTTGCCAAACAGCGTTCAGTTGATGGATATTCGTTACTTTTTTATAACATATTGAAATTTTTGCAATTTTCTCTAAAAGTTTAATGGTGTTATATTTGAGTATAGGCGGGAAGATTATGGTGTATAATCGGATTGTTCACTTTTTAAGGATTTAATCCACTTTTTATGGATTTTATGGGGTGGTTGTGGGACCACATTCTAGATTGGCCCCGGAAGTGTTTTAGAGTTTTTTGGGATTTGTTTATTTTTTGATAGGGTTGAATCTTTTTCTTAGTATCAAAAATTTCGACTTTTACCGTGAAAACTCCTCCAGAGCCGGGGTGAAAAAAACGGCCTTGTTTTCATGTGCGGGGTGATTGCCGCTAATCATAAAAGTTTACGAGTCCATCATTTTTTCCAGAATCGAATTCCACCGAAGATCGGAATATAAATGGTTTCTTCCCCGGGGTAATCCGTGATTATTTTCAATTTTCCACTTATCATTCCCCTGTCTATGATTTTTTTCGGAGAGATTGAAAGCTGATAGACTTTTCCATCTTTTATGGATTTTATATCAATATCTAGTTTGCCGGTTGGGTCTTCCACTCTCAAAATTGAGAATTTGTCTTCGGGTTTTGCCATTG
>CAYVIE010000279.1:0-2209 GCA_964451355.1 uncultured Desulfobacteraceae bacterium | reverse complement strand
TTCCGGCTGCGAATTTCCCTACAACAACCTGGGGCCATCCCCTGATATTTGAGCCTGCAAATGCAATCAAAGTTCTGAAGGTTGTCACTTTCACGCCACCAGCGCATGATCCAGGCGCCCCGCCTATAAACATCAGGATTATCATGACGAGCAAGGTAACATTGGAAAGAGCGCCTACAGGAACAGTATTAAATCCGGCTGTCCGGCATGTCACAGACTGGAAAAGCGATGCAATAACTGCTTCTTTCATAGAAAGACGCCGGTCAAAAGCGACGAATTCACCCAAATAGATGGCAATCGCACCAAACACGATCAAAAATAGACTTGTCTTTATTACCACTGTTGCATACCAGCTAAGCATAAAGGGTTCGTCCTTGCCGGAAACCCTTTTGAAAAATCTAGAATTTATGAATTCAGATATCTCGACAAGTACTGAAAAACCCAATCCTCCGAGTATAATCAAAAAACAGAAAATAAGGCAGACAGCGATATTGCCCCTCCACCTTGACAAACTGTCTGCATAGAGGGAAAAACCCGCATTGCAAAAAGCTGATATGGCATGGAAAACCGCAGAAAAAAATGAGATTCCTGATCCTGTACACAAAAAATAGAGCAAAATAGCACCAGCACCCTCAATTACGAGCGTATAAAAGCACATCAGGACAAGGAAACGCCCCAAATGAAAGGCCGGATCATGGAGAAGACTCTGCCCCACCGCAACCCTGTCTGTAAGGGAAACCCTTTTTCGCCAAAGATAGAAAAAAAGGCTGGTTATCGACATAATACCGAGCCCACCTATCTGAATCAGTACAAGGATCACCGTCTGGCCGAAATAAGTAAAGCAGGTACCTGTGTCGACAACAGTAAGACCTGTAACGCATGTTGCAGATGTAGCCGTAAAAAGAGCATCAACAAAACTGATACCAAAACGGGTCGCACCCGGGAGGCGCAGTAAAAAAGTGCCTATAAATATCGCGGCAAGAAAAAAGGCGGCAGGGAATAGAAATGGAGAGATATGCCTTTTTTGCATGATGAAACAGCCTCAATTTACATGCAATTCAACCATGATAATCTCGTAAAAAAGCGAAAACGCTTTTTTACGAGACGGGGGAGGGCTTCCCCTCCCCCGCCATTTGAAATGAATTCAAATGGTTCCACCCCCACCCCCGGCCGGGGCTAAACCGCCCTCGGCCGGATGATGGACTTTTTACGAGTCCATCAACCATGGGCTGAATACGTTATTTGTATTCATACACACAGCGGCATAACGTTCAACCCGACAAAAAGAACCGATCTGAGTTAGCTATTCCACCGTGATAAAAGTGTCAAGGATCTCTTTTGCATCGTCAGGGAGGCATTGCAAAGCTCTCTCCGGATCAATTCTCTTTTCGGTGCAAAATCTAGTAAAAAGAGGTTTCGGCCTCCGGACACTTTTCATAAGCCATGCAAGCAGCAAAGCTCTTTTTTCATTTTCAGGCAGGTGCCAGGAAATATCCGACGACCTCAGGCGACGGGTCAGATCATAAAGAATCAAAGCGGCAGCAACAGAAACATTGAAGCTCTCGGTAAAACCGGCCATGGGAATATGAATATAGGCGTCTGCGGCATCCATAACTTCGCAAGATATACCCTCCATCTCGGCACCGAGAACTATAGCCGCCCTTCCTTCCGAAAGATCGAAATCGTGTAGCTCCACCCCGCGAGCATGTGGACTGGCGCAAACAATCCTGTACCCCCTGGATCTGAGTTTTTCGAGTACAGATGAAGCGCCATCATTTTCACAACGATAACGCCTGATACTTATCCATCTGGAAGCACCAAGGGATACTTCCGGATTTGCCCTGAAAGTCCTGTTTTTTTCTATCACGTGCAGGTCCTGTACTCCGAAGCAATCCATTGAACGAATTACCGCACTCGCATTATGGGGCTGGTATATGTTTTCCAACACTACAGAGATATAACGAGTTCGCAAATCAACCACATCTTTCAAGACAGAAAGACGGTTACTTGTGACCATGGATGAAAAAAAGTCGGTCAAGTCGGAAATTAATTGGGAGTTATCTGATTTCATATTCGGATATTTTATTTAAATTTCGTCTGATCAAGGCTTAGAAGTCAAAAAAAACAATTAGTTATTATTCAAGTTTAAATAACTACCGTTGGAGGTCGAATAAAGCAATCAATGATTTATGGTGATGTATCAGGCAGG
>CAYVIE010000278.1:0-2211 GCA_964451355.1 uncultured Desulfobacteraceae bacterium | reverse complement strand
GCCGGCCGGTTCATTTTAACGAGAAGAGAGCCGAGGTTTATATATGCTTCTGCATAATCCGGATCCAGTTCTATTGTTTTTTTGTATTGCTCCAGGGCTTTTTGATATCGCCCCAATTTCTCGAAAGCCGCCCCGAGGTTCAGGTTGGCGGCGGTGTTTGACGGATCTGTGCGTAATGCGTTTTTTAGCAGATCAATGGCCTTTGAGAACCGCCCTGTTCTAATATAGAGCATTGCATATTCAACCATGACCTCAGGGTTGCCGGGATCTGATTCAATGGCGGCCTGATACTGTTTTTCTGCTTCCGCAGGGGGCAGCATTCTTGCCAGATTCAGGCGGGCGATGGTAAAATATGGATCAATTTTGATCGCATTTTTCCACGCGAGAATCGCGTTTTCAGGATCGTTGCTTTGCTCATAAATCAAGCCAATATTGTACCATGTCTGTGCTGTAGGGCAAATGGCCAATGCTTTCTGGTAGTAGTCCAGAGCTTTACGGGTTTTTCCCTGTCTTGATAGAATCTTACCTATCTGGTGATACGACTCCACGCAATCGGGGTTTTCCTGGATAGCCTTCTCATAAAGGGCTAAGGCATCTGCAACACGTCCCTTTTCTTCCATTATCATCCCGAGCTCATGGTATTGATTTCCCCGTTGCTGGACTTTCGGAGCCTTTTTTATGCAGTCCCTCCAGAATTTTTCCCTATCGGTCCACATTTGATTCCGCTTGAATGTCATAAAGCCAAAGCAAAGGACTGCAATTAATATTATTGCAACAGCGGGTTTCCTGGGAATATACCGCAGGACCGCGAAGACAAGGATAGGGGACAACATCATGGATGGCAGGTATGTCCGATGTTCAAAGACAAGAGCAAGTCCTATTATTGATGACTCAATGGCCAGGCATGCAAAATACCACAGAACCGCAAATGAGATGAGCGGATCTTTGCTTCTCATACGAACGGCGAAATAAATCGCAAGGCAGATCGCGGCCAGTGCCAACAAAGTAGTTGGAGGATGCAGCAGGGAAGTTGAGACCGGATATGTGTAATAAAAGCTGAGTCGTGAGGGATTCGGATAGATAATCAGGGAAAGATAGTATACCACCACTCTCCACTCGGTCATGATCCTCTGCCACGGTGTAAATGATTTATTTTCATAAGAAATATTTCCGAATTCCGGATTTATGTTCTTCAAATAAAGCCATGCAATTCCGGCTGCGAGCAGGGCGACAGTCAGAAGAACAAGTTTTCTCCTCCCTTTCCATCCGCCTGTGTATTGAAGACATATCCATTCATACAAAAATAATAGTACCGGAAGTATAAAAGCCGTCTCCTTGCTTGTCAGCGCGATACCGGCCGCAATAAAGGAGGCGATTGCCCACGCGGTGACAGCAGTCCGGGTCAGAGCATTTCGTATCCGGGCATAGCTGTAAATGGATATAAGGACAAAAAGTGCGGCCATGGAGTTCATTCGCTGGATTATATAAGTCACGGATTGGGTATGAACGGGGTTGGCCAGCCAGAAAAGGGAAGCAAGACCTGCTGCTGTTTCCGGTTTCCAGCCAGCAGGATAAAAGCGGGATGCTGATACTCTTGGACTGCGCAAAATTTCGATCAGTAACAGATAAAGGAACATCCCGGCAAGGATGTGGATAGCCATATTTACAATACGGTATCCATAGGGATCGAATTTGTTCAAGTAATAGTTTGCAGCAAATGTTATCCCAGCTGAGATCCGGCCTAAATGGGATATCCTTTTCAAGGAGTTCATATCCCATTTGGATATCTGAAAATAAGGGGTATGCTTAATAATGTTGAAACTATCCACATAAAAAGGAGCTTTTAATGATACCGCATATGAGAACCACACGAGCAACACGAATGATAACAAGAAAAGAACAGGTGTTATTTTGGTCTGAGAATGATGGAATTTCAGGGACAGTGAGCGATAAATGCGTTTCATTTTACGTGATCGTTGAGTTTTGGTTCTGGGCGGATATTGGTAACATCTTCTCTGTGTTGTATGTTCCCAAGGATGGCATTTAATTTTGCAAGGTTTTTCCGGGCGCTCTGGTATGCTGGATTGATTTCCAGTGCCTTTTCAAATTCCTTTTTGGCCTCATGAAAGCGGCCGAGGTTAAGGAGCAACACCCCGAGGTTATTGTGCGCCTGTTCGATCCTGTCGTTGATTGCGATCACCTTCCTGAATT
>CAYVIE010000277.1:0-2235 GCA_964451355.1 uncultured Desulfobacteraceae bacterium | reverse complement strand
GATGTATCATCTTTTTCAAGCCAGCGGTCGCATGTGCCCTCAGGATCTTCTATGACCTCGGGGGTCACAGGCACGTGTTTTATCCTGCTTCCCGGAAGGCGGGTCTCAAGCGGAATGAGGGCCTGTTCGATGACGCTTATGAGACCTCTGGCACCGGTGTTTTCAGCATGAGCCTTTGCGGCGATAAGTCTCAATGCCTCATCTGAAAAGACAATATCGATACCGTAAGTAGCAAAATCGAGTCTCTTGCTCAATATAACCGGGTTGTTCGGGTTTTTCAGGATCCTGTAGAGGTCATCCTGTGTCAGCCTCGAAAGGACGGCTCTCACCGGCAGCCTTCCGATAAACTCCGATTCAAAGCCGTATTCCACCAGGTCTTCGGCCTTTACACGCGCCAGTATTGCAGCGTCATCGTCGTGACTGGGAAGCTCCCCGCCAAACCCTATCCGTTTTCCAGATGTCCTTTTTCGGATTATATCAGCCAGCCCCTGGAATGCGCCGCTGACGATAAAGAGAATGTTTTTTGTATTGACCACACGTTTTTCACGTTTTCCTGTCTTTCTGTAGTGTTCCATCTCCTGGATCATGGAGATGGGGTCGTGTGGTACCTTCAGCTCCACTTCTGTCTCCTCCATGGGCTTTAAAAGAGCACGCTGAACACCGGTGCGGGATACATCCGGGCCTATCAGGCCGGGGGTGCCGGCTATCTTGTCGATTTCATCCACGTATATGATTCCATACCGGGCCCGTTCTAAATCATTGTCAGCCTCCCTGACAAGGTCGCGCACCAGATCCTCTACGTCGCCTCCCACATAACCTGTTTCACTGAACTTGGTGGCATCACCCTTGACGAATGGAACCCCGATTCTTTTTGCTATGAGTTTCACCATGTATGTTTTTCCCACGCCGGTAGGCCCTATCATTATGATATTATTTTTTATCCTGCCTTCGAAGTCCGGCGCGGTGTCAGGGTTCTTTTCCTGGAAATTGATCCTGTTGAAATGGGTGCATACCTTGGTGGCAAGAATCCGCTTTGCCTGGTCCTGGCCTATGATGTACTGGTCCAGGAAGGCAATGAGTTCCTCCGGTGTCAGGTCGAAATCGATTCCTGTCCTGGTCTGCGGCTCACCTTCACCTGTGTCCGCAGTTTCAGGCTCCGGAGACACCTGCGGCATTATGACCTTTACCTGGTCGCCGTATTTCTTCGAAAGGAATTCTGTGATCTCTTTTTCTATCTCTTTTGGATTGGGTATGCTCATTTTCTGCAGACCTCCTTGTTGGTTTTCCTTGCTTGTCAATCCCTATGCTAATCACGCAAAATCCTTAATCAAGGTTAAATTGTACGGTCATAAACTTTCATGATTGGCAGCAACCAGCCCCGGACAAAAATAATGACTGTTTTTTACCCGGCTCCGGAAGTATTTTCACGGTAAAGAAACAGTAAAGAAATAGTTGACAAACAGGTGTGGTTGAGGGTAAACACTGTTTCAATCATATGATGGAATCAATTGATGGATGGAATAGATGGTTGGAAAAACAAACCGAATGAACCAGACGGTCGGGGAGACAATCTCATGGGAATACTTTCCGGAATAAGGGTTATTGACCTTTCAAGGCTTCTTCCCGGGCCATATGCCACAATGATACTTGCCGATCACGGCGCAGATGTAATTGCCATAGAAGATCCGCGTTACGCGGTAGAAGCCCTTGAAGGAAACATGGTGAACAGGAACAAGCGGCATATGACCCTTAACCTGAAATCAGAAAAGGGCAGGGAGATTTTTTTTACTCTTGTAAAAGATGCCGATGTGCTTGTGGAGGGATTCCGGCCGGGAGTGACCCGCAGGCTCGGGGTTGATTACAAATCGGTTTCAGGAATAAACCCGGGAATCGTCTATTGTTCCATCTCGGGCTACGGCCAGACAGGCCCTTTGCGTAACATGGCCGGACACGATGTAAATTATTTGAGTTTTGCTGGTGTTCTTGACCTCATCGGGGAGGCAAACAGGCCTCCTTGTATTCCAGGCATACAGATAGCAGATATGGCGGCAGGCGGTATGAATGCGGTGATAGGCATCCTGCTGGCCCTTTTGTCGCGTACTAAAACCGGAAAGGGCGAATATATCGATATCTCCATGACAGATGGCGCCTTGAGTTTCTTGTCCCTTGTTCTCTCCCTCAGACAGGTGACCGGCATGCCCGTAAAGAGATCTGATTCTTTTCTCTCCCACAGGT
>CAYVIE010000276.1:0-2307 GCA_964451355.1 uncultured Desulfobacteraceae bacterium | reverse complement strand
AGAAAAGAGATAGAAAGATTTATCAGCCGTTGCAGGGCGAAAGCACGCTTGGCTAATCTCGTTCAATCCCGTATTAAGACCTTGGCCAAGTCCGCGCCAAAGGAGAAACTCACGGCTGAAGCAAACCTTGAATTCAGTTTTCCTGAAAAGGAGTTTTTCGGCAAATACATATTATCAGCAGAGGATGTCACATTTGGATATGACCCCCAAAAGCCCCTGATCAGGAATTTCTCCTTTACTGTTATGCCGGGAGACAGGATATGCATAGTAGGAAAAAATGGCGCTGGTAAAACCACCTTGATGCGACTGTTGGCCGGTGACCTTGAACCTGATTCAGGCACTATTAAATGGCATCCAAAGGCGGAAAAAGGGGTTTTTGTCCAGACCAATCTAAAAACACTTTCTGATGATTTGAGTGTTGAACAAGAAATCCAGGCGGCAGCTGAAGATAAGGACAGGACTTTTGTTCGTAACATTTGCGGAGCCATGCTTTTTCCCGGCAAGGATGCTGAAAAAAAGATCAGGGTGCTGTCCGGGGGTGAAAGATGCAGAGTAATGCTGGGTAAACTTCTTGTCAAACCCTCCAACATACTTTTCCTGGATGAGCCGACAAACCATTTTGACCTGGAATCATGTGATGCGCTTTTATCAGCTATCGATGATTTTAAAGGGGCCGTAATTCTGGTCACCCACAACGAGATGTTTCTGCATGCCTTTGCAGAGAAACTGATAGTATTCAGGGAAAATGATGTTGAAATTTTTTACGGAAACTACGAGGAGTTCCTCGACAAATCAGGTTGGAATATAGAGCCTGGACCTTCGGGTGCGACCAGGAAAGCAAAAGGGCCTTCCAATTACGATAGACATGGCTATAATCAGAAATTGTTTAGAAAACTAAGGTCAACTTTGATAAATGAACGGGCGAGCGCAGTAGCTCCGCTGAGACAAAAAGAGCAGAATCTTTCCGGACAAATTGAGCAAAAAGAGTCCGACTACGATCTATTGGTTAACCGGCTCCAGGAGGCCACCTTTAAAGGCGATGGCACCGTTATCTCTGACCTGTCAAAGAAAGTTCACTTGATAAGCAAAGAGATTGATTTTCTCTACGAAGAGCTGGAAAAAGTAATCGAACAGATTGAATATGTTGAAAAAGATTATCAGCAGAAGCTTGAGGAACTGGAATCCCAAAGACCTTACTGACGCGGGACACGAGGGGATCGGTTCCAGCCTGGACAAGATGCGGCACCATAGTCGTGATTCCGGGATAAAGGAATTTAATCAACACGATATTTTAAAAACTATTGTAAGATCATAAGCCTTGTGACATAAAACTTCATTGATTCTCATATGCGGCATATTGTTGTGAGGCGATTAATCGTCTTGACGGTATGAAACATATAAATTTCTGCTGCCGCAGTATGGTGATCACTATAAATAGCTATTGTAATGGAGGCGGATTCATGACACCGATGTATTATTATATGTGGGAATTTTTTACTAGTATGGCGATAATTATTTTTGTTATAGCCTATATTATCTATGATAGGCGTCAGGAGAAAATAAAGGCTGAAAAAGAATCTGACATGACTGATACAGGTACCCGGATTCCCGAAAATAATGCCTCTGGCCGATCCTGATATCCAGTAAGACCTGAATAGTTAACTATATCGAATGGCTGCCGTCAAAGCCGATGGCGTGCGGGAAAACGTTCCGAACACAGATTCAGTTAACCTTATAACGATGTTTGCGTTCCCATACATTACCAGTGGAGAAATCTAATGTATCGTATTTTACTTCAAGCCAGTTCCTGGTGCATTGTTTTATTATTTTTTATCTTCTTTTTCTTTTTATCCCCTCAAATCGGTGATGCCTTGAAGCCCCTGGATGAAAAATCACTCGATGAACTTTCCCCGCCGTTAAAAGTGGTTGAGGCGTCAACTTCAAAACAGGCTCCACCGAAGCCGATATCCAGGGATAAATTCTCCAATTCAATATGTTTTACCAGGTGTCATTCCCCGGGCTCCATTGTTCCATCCAACTACACCATGAAACAATGGCGGTTGCTGATAGACCAGGACGGCCATGACGTCTTTGAAAAAATTCCGTGGAAAAGCAAGAAAGAAAAGGAAGAGATATATCTGTTCCTTCTACAGCATGCATCAGATGCAAAGCGAGGATCCGAGGGCATAGGTGTCTGGTGATATTTGTACTGCTTATGCAGGGATTAATTGTATATATATAGTTCCGGCATTAATGACGGCTCCGTAAAAAGTCCGTCTGCTGCGTTGCGCTTCGCCGGAAAGCGGC
>CAYVIE010000275.1:0-2342 GCA_964451355.1 uncultured Desulfobacteraceae bacterium | reverse complement strand
AAGTTGTGATTTTTTATTGATATTTGCCCTATTTCCCCGTGTTGCCATTATAGACTGCATATAAAAAGTAAGTTATTTCATGTTTTTCCTTCCTTTTTTTCTTACATTTTTTTGGGGTATTCCCCTATGAAAATGAGGTGATCACCCTATTGCCAACCCGAATCCCCTGTGTGAAGATTAACGAATAAATCCAGCATAGGGAGGAGGATCATGGTCGGGGGGTTGGTGGTTTCTGCAACAGGACCGATGATATTCCTGGCGGACCTTGACTCAATAAGGGATCCAAGGCTTGCCGGCAAGTTTTACCTGCGCGGTATCAAAAAGTTCATGGCCTATGAAGTGCCGGTGGAAACACTTAAACGGATATACGAAAAGCAGATAAAAAGCCTCCGGCTGCAAAGCAGATATAATCCGTGGGATGATGGGTTATGGATCATAGACATCGATGGCCCGAGGATTTTTACCAGGCTCAAACTCGCGGATCTTGGTGATCCATACATCCATGAACCATGGTGAATTCGAAATAAGAAATTTTCCGTTTGTATAATATCCGGATACGTGGACGTATTTTTTCGATTTTTTGCGATTGAATCATTCATTCCAACACCACCACCAGCGGAAAGGGGATCCGGGGGCGCAACTGGTTAGACGGTTTTTGATCTAGTCATGATCCCCTTTCCGTTATCCGTTATCCCCTTTCCGTTATCCGTTATTTTTGCCTCGGGTGTTGATTTCATGTCTGTCTTTTGAAGCCGTTTCAATAACTGTACCGGACAGCACAGTAGATGTTGGTGCCTTTTTCGAACTGGCCGAAAAATGTGTAATCGTGACTCCCGGCAAACCAGTTTATACCTGATTCCAGCAACAGGTGATCCGTGGCCTTGTATGAGACTTTGGGCCGCAGGTAGAAATCCTGGTCTGACGGAGAAAAGTACCCGAAAAAAGATAACGTCAAATTCTGGTGGAATAAAAGTTTGGTCAGTCTGATGGTTATGAGGTGGCGCACCATATCCCGCATGGGAAAAAGAGACAGCATGCTTTTTTTATAGTTGCCGTAGTCAAGCATGTGTTCGATATAATATTGTACGCCTCCTGTAAAATCCTTTCCAAGCTCGTGCTCATAACCTGCAAGGAAACGCACTTCACTGTTAGGTATAAAGATGTCTTCGCCGCTGCTGTCGTCTACGGAATGATAGATACCTGTCTCCAGCTTTAGGATACCTGAAAAGACCTGTGTCCTCAGGCTCGCGCCTGCGGCATCAAGCCTTGGGAAAACAGCCTTGCCTGAGTAAGGATCCATTCCCACCGGATCCTTGAAGTATCCCCTGTACCCATAAAAAGAGACCTCGGTTGCTGAAATATTCTTTTTTATACGCAGAGCAAGCTCCCCGTTGGAAAACCACCTGTCGCGCTCTTCGACCACTATGTCTGCTCCGGTAATTCCGCCGGGGCCGTAATAGGAAAACCTGGTGCCGTCTATGTACCTGTTCGGATCGAATCTGGGAGAGTATACGATGTCTATGGAACAAACCGGGAAAAAAAATGACCCTTTTATCGCATCAGAAGGTGCCTTAAGGTATTCGTCGTCTCTTCCGGCAAAAAAGCTGTTCCAGTCCTTGGGAAACAGGTCGTTTATGAATACCAGGTCCCCGAGTCCCCACGTCAGGACCTGCCTGCCTGCTTTAAGGTCCATGAAAGAAGCGGGACGTAACAATATCCATGCCTCCCTCAGGTCAAAAAAACCTTTGCCCTGTTCCAACTTGATACTGTGGTGTGGATCTATCCTGTCATAGTAGACATCTCCTGTAAACTTGAGCATGGTTTCATCAAGAATGCTTTCCGCTTCAAGCTGAAACCTGGCCTCCTGAAGAGTACCGTCTTTCTGGTACTCGTCTTCGTGCAGCCTGACGCCGGTCCTTATTTCAAAAAATCCAGTGAGATCTACCGGGAAAGAATCTTGTTCGTTATTTGTCAAGGTTTCCTCGTCTGCGCCTGGCCCGGAAATGCCGGGAGGCAAAACCGGCTCGTTTCCTGAATCCATTGGGCCAAGTCCCTGGGGAAGCGCGGGACCTGAGTCAGCCGCGGAATCCATGTCAAGTCCTGAGGGCAGGGCCGGCTCCCGGGCTGTCTGTGTGTTTTCCATGTCCTCCAGCCCTGCAGGGATTGGGGGCTCCTCTCCGGCCATGGATCTGAAAGGGAGAACGATAAAGACCAGCGTAAACGCCACAAAGATGCAGATATGCTTCATGGATGTATATGTCATGGCTTAACCTGTATATGAAAAAGTCTTGGTCGTTTTTGTTGGATTCAGAACTGTAAGCAACGCCTTGCGTGCCTGGAAG
>CAYVIE010000274.1:0-2348 GCA_964451355.1 uncultured Desulfobacteraceae bacterium | reverse complement strand
CCGGCCGGGGCTAAACCGCCCTCGGCCGGTTGATGGACTTTTTACAAGTCCATCAATAATTATGTTGTAAAACATCGATGCAAGAGTATTATTAGACATTATCATAATCCGGTACCAGCGACAGTAGATAAAGGAAAAGAGGAGGAAGCTAAAAATGGCGATTATTACGATTTCACGTGGGTCTTACAGCAAAGGTAAAGAAACAGCGGAAAAGGTGGCAAAAAGGCTGGGCTACGAATGTATCGGCAGAGATCTTCTTATTGATACCTCAAAGACTTTCAGCATCCCCGAGATAAAACTCATAAGGGCCCTGCACGATGCTCCTTCTGTTCTTGATCGTTTCACGTTCGGCAAGGAACGGTATATCTGTTTTATAAAAAAGCAGCTACTTTCCCGTGTTCAGAAAGATAATGTGGTATATCATGGGCTTGCCGGTCATTATTTCCTTAAGGGAGTTCCCCATGTTCTTAAGGTTCGGATTATTGCGAATCTGGAAGACAGGGTTAAAGAAGAAATGAAAAGGGAAGGGATTTCAGAAAAGGAAGCACGTAGAATTATAGTAACAGACGATCTGGAGCGAAGGAAATGGGGGTTGAAGCTCTATGGTATCGACACCGCAGACCCGAGTCTATATGACCTCGTCATACATATCGACAGACTGCAGGTTGATGATGCCGTGGATATTATATGTAATACTGCCTCAAGGCCTTGCTTTGAAACGACCGAAGAAGCAAAGAAGATAATAGATGAGCTATCTCTTGCAGCAAGCATTGAGGCCATGCTTATTAATGATCATCCGAGAATACGCTGCAAGGTGGTGGATGGGGTAGCGCATATTACCGTGAGGGATACAGCATCGAGAAAAGAAAAGGTAGAGGCCGAAATCAGGGAATCTCTCAGATCCATAAACGGAATTAAAGATGTTTGTATCCATCTTGTCCCCCTTGAGGCGGTTGAATAATACCGGAATTAACACGCAAGAGATTTCTTCTGGGCGGGATTCCGTATGAATCCCGGACGTTATGAATTATAAAAAAAGCTTGTATCTGCTTACCGGACAGACGAAAGGATTTTTTTTATTATATTAGCGGTAATATCTTTGGCATATTGTATTATATACTCTGTGGGGGTATCGGACCATCTTTCGGGATGTATCTGAAACACAAGTTTTTTCCATCTTCTTTTTTTGAGAGAGGACAACAGGTCATTGCCGTTTCTCAATTCGGGCATGATATTAGTCTCCACGGTATCCCTGATGTTTGACTTCCCGGAAGACCAGTTCCTGCCAGTATCACAGATGTAGGCAATATTTGTATAATCGATATCAAGATAAACCTCGCCCAGAAGTCCGAATTTTTCAATAATCATCTTGCGGCGATCCGCAGGCCTCCATAATTCACGATTATTCCATTTTGATAAAGGCCGACCGTGCATTGCTATGGTTCTTATTGGAACGATTTTCCTGAATCCGGCAAGGTTTTCTTCAAAATTCCTGATTGCAGCATGGATATTTCCCTTGGCGTCAGACAACGATTCATAGTGATAGCCTATTTCATGACCGAAATCATGTATTGCCTTTATTATTTCAGGTTTAAAAGTATTTCTTTTCGCCCTGAAATAATATGTACTTTTTATGCCGACACTATGCTCAAGCAATGCCATCTTAAGCGCATTTACAGGCTTCCTGTCGACATCATGCCTGATCACTGCAAATGATTCGGGGAAACTCCGGCAGGAAAGCAACTGGTCAAAACGATAAATTTTTTCATAAGATGATTTTATGGCAAGAATATAATTTTTGTAAGCGTCAAGCGTAAAGTCTTTCATGAAAATTTCCTGTCCGGATATTTTGGTTGCTTTAGATATTATTTGATTAGTTCAAAGTTTAACCATAATTTTACCGTGCCGAGAATAATGAACACGACCGCTATTCTTTCTCCAGTAGGCTCTGTTTCATGGGAAAAATATTTAAAACATCTTATTGAGCTTTCGGGAATATCTCTATCCGACGAGCAAATCAAACTGTTATCTTTACATGCAAAAGAGGTGGCGATTGCGACAAGACGTCTTAACCTGACCTCGATTTCAGATCCATTCGACTTTGCAGAATCCCATATCATCGATTCACTCATAGCATCACAACAAATCAGGCCATGCCGCAAGCTGATAGATATAGGAACCGGTGCCGGATTTCCCGGTATATGTATTAAAATAGCTATGCCCGATTTAGAAGCATGTTTGCTGGACAAATCCCGAAAAAAAATTCATTTTCTTGATTATGTTATAACCAGACTCGGTATCAAGGATATTTATACTATAAATTCCCGGGTTGAAAAAATTACTGAATC
>CAYVIE010000273.1:0-2389 GCA_964451355.1 uncultured Desulfobacteraceae bacterium | reverse complement strand
TCCTGCCGGTGTAACCGATGTCGAGATCGTTTATATGGCCAATGGCGAGGCTTACGAGTATATCAGCAAGAAAGCCTGCGATTCCTGCTTTGACATATCCGGGCTATCAGATGGCCTGCTCCGTGTCGATCTTGGCAGCGTCAACTGGACTCCCGGCAGGGACAGACGGGCCAGGGTGATCATATACACCGCTTACTGGCCTGACGGCCGCGTTGCCGGGACCTTTGACATGGAGGTGCAGGCCGGAATCAACCCCGACTTGGTAGATCCTTTCACCATAGCCATAACACTGGCGGATATTGCGGATGTCAACATCGATGCCCCTGCAGACGAGCAGGTGCTTTCCTATGATGCGCAAAACAATGTGTGGGTAAATATGTCCCTTGCCGCGGCAATGGAAAGCGATCCTGTTTTTACCGCTTCCCCTGCATACCAGATAACAGATGAAGATATAACCAACTGGAATACAGCATATTCATGGGGGGATCATGCCGGGCTTTACGATCCTGCCGGCACAGCCGCAGATGAAGTCACGGCTCATGAAACAACGTATGACCATAATGCGTTTCTGACTGCAGAAACAGATCCTGTGGTGGGGGGTGTCAACGGCATTGTCAAGGCCGACGGAGCGGGGAATATCGAAGCCGCCACGAGCAGTGACATAACTTCAATGGTTGCGGCCGCAAGCGATACAGAGGCGGGCAAAGTGGAGCTTGCAACAGCGGCCGAGACCACGGGCGGAACGGATACATCAAGGGCCGTAACCCCGGCGGCACTGGCGGGATCGGATTACGGCAAAAAGACGCTTTCTGTGCAGGTCATAGCTATGGACGAGGAGCTTGCGGCAGGAGACGGGCAGTTTGCATGGTTCGTTCCGCAAGAGCTTGACGGCTGGCGGCTTATTTCGGCCCATGCCGCTGTCAATACAGCTTCAACCTCGGGATCTGTCTCTTTTTCCATCTACAACTCTACCCAGGGGGTGGAGATGCTTTCTGTCGATATCACCATAGACCAGGGCGAAAAAACAAGCTACACGGCCGCTACGCCCCCGCAGGCCGATCCCGCAAACAACCTGTTGGCAGCGGCAGACGAGATCCGTTTTGATTGCGATTCTCCTGGGACCGGGACCACGGGCTGGCAGATGATCCTTACCCTGCAAAAAACAGGTTAAACCAATGAAAGAGCTGTACCTGGTGAGGGACGAGACAGGCCCGCAAGGGACATGGGGGGTGCTTGTGGACCTCGATGAAAACCGGACATACCATACCATAGAACCGCCATGGAAAGATAACCTGCCCTTTGCCTCCTGTGTGCCTGAAGGCGGGTATCTCTGCCGCAGGCGTTATTCAAGGCATTTTGCCCAATGGCTTTATGAATTGTGCGATGTCCCGGGCCGGTCAGGGATCCTTTTCCATTCGGGCAACCTGGCAGGCGATAGGGAGCTTGGATATTTAACGCATACATACGGGTGCATCCTGCTTGGCAAAAGGCGGGGCATATTGTCTGGGCAAAAAGCGGTTTTGCTGTCCCGGCTTGCCCTGGGCGAGTTTGACCGCTCCATGCCGGGTGATTCCTTTTATTTGCATCTGTTTTGGGGGAAACAAAATATTTAACGATATCATAGCCGCCATTTTCGGCGGAGGAGCCACAGGGCTGCTTGGCAGTTTTATCGGCAAGATTTTCGATTATTTTCATACAAAGGCAGAATATGCCCACCGGGAGAGGATGGCCGAGGTCGAGATGCAGCACCTCAAAATGGAGATAGAGCGGGATGTGGTGGTCGCAAGAGCCGAGGCAATGGCAAAAATGGAGGAAGCGGCCGCAAAGACCCAGGCGGCATCATACGCGGCAGACAAGAGGGCTTATCTGCCTTCATCGGCGATATCCGGCGGCGATAGAGGCATAATATGGCTTATGGCTTTGGTGGACTTTATAAGGGGTCTGATCCGACCCGCCCTGACGCTTTTTCTGAGTGTTGTTGCATGGCTTATTTACCGGCAGACTGCCGTCATACTCGAAACAGCAGGCAGGAATATCACGCCCCAGCAGGCCTATGACCTCAACAGAACCGTAACCCTCGGGCTGCTCTATCTCGCGTTTACCGCCGTGGGGTGGTGGTTCGGCTCAAGAACTCAGATAAATAAAATATTGTCTGGAGGTAAAGATGTTATCAGCACCAAGATTTGAGATATTCAAAGATAAGCAAAACCAGTGGCGGTTTCGCCTGCGGGCCGAAAACGGCGAAATCATATGCCAGTCCGAAGGCTACAAGACCAGGCAGGGAGCACTAAAGGGCATCGCAAGCATAAGATCATGCGCCCTGAAAGCAGAATTGGTAAACGTATCACAAAAGGAGGCATAAGATGGGGCTCACCACCGAAGCCAAAAG
>CAYVIE010000272.1:0-2397 GCA_964451355.1 uncultured Desulfobacteraceae bacterium | reverse complement strand
GACATGCAACAGGTTGATATTACAGCTTTTTAAAAACTACCTGTTAAACTTGGGCCCGGATGCACGTTGCGAGGCTGCATAAAGCAAGGCATGCTCAAAATATAATTGGAAAATCGGAACTTGTTTCACACACACCGACGTCGGTGTGTGTGAAATTCGCATGGAGAAAAACAGATGCACAAAGGTTAAACTTGGTTGGATGATAAACCTGCATGAATGATAAGCAGAACTCATAAATTTTTATTAAAATTTCATTACAGGAAAACCTTGTTTTGAGGAAGGCAAATTATTCCGTACCGCGCGATTTAGTTATATTATAAATATTTAAGCACATATGCTTATAAAACAAATACCGGCGCACAGGGAAGCGCTCCTGGAGCCAAGGAATCTTCAACCGGTATCCTGCCTGGCCCTGTCGAGCGCCTCCCTTACTGCTTTGGCCAAATCAGGCAGAGATACAGGTTTCTCGACAATCCCTTCGATATTCATTGATAATCTGCGTTGCTCAGAGATCTGGCCGGGATAGCCGGTTGTCAGGAGAATAGGAAGCGACGGCCTGATCTTTTTCATCTTTTCTGCCAGTATGTCCCCATTCATCCCCGGCATGATCAGATCGCAGATAACCAGGTCATAATAATCGGGATCATTTTTAAAGATCTTCAAAGCTTCAGAGGACGAGATCAGCACCATAACCTTGTATCCGAGATCTTCAAGAGCTTCGCCCAAAAGAGCCGCAAGCGCTCGTTCATCTTCCACAACAAGTATTTTTTCATTTCCTCCCGGGAGTTTTACCCCCTTTTGTATGTCATTTTCCGCCCCAAGTGTGCATACCGGTAAAAACACCTCGAACAAAGTGCCATTACCCTGCTCGCTTTGAACCCTGATAATTCCCCCAAGACGCTCTATTATACCGCTGCAAACCGCAAGCCCGAGGCCTGTACCTCCCTCCTCCCTCCTGGTGGTAAAATATGGGTCAAATATTCTTCCCGCGATCTCTTGGGGAATACCGCACCCGGTATCTTTAACACCTATGCGGAGCCAGCGTCCGGGAGGGAGTTGTGAGTCATCTGTTCCGCTGCAGGAAGCCACATCAACCTCTCCTATGCTTATGGTCAGAGTACCATGACCGTCCCCCATGGCCTGGACAGCATTATTGCAAAGGTTCATTATTACCTGCTGTATCTGTGTCGTATCACCCATTACAAGCCCTGACACCGGACCTATATCCTCAACGATAGTAATGGATTCCGGCACCACGGACCTTAAAAGCTTGATCATTTCCCGGACAAGGGAAACCACATACACGGGTGTCAGTTCAAAATCAGGCTCCGGGATCCTGCTGAAAGTAAGAAGCCTTGTTACAAGATCTTTTGCGCGCCTGGCAGCATTTTTCACCTCTTTTATATACCCAAAAGATTCAAAGTCAGCAGGAATGCTTTCCGCGGCCAAATCCGCATATCCCATGATAATCGAAATGATATTGGAAAAATCATGTGATATACCCGCAGCCAGTGTTCCCAAAGCCTCCATCTTCTGGACCTGGGCCAGGCGTTTTTCATTCTTCTTTTGATCCGTTATATCAAACACAACTCCTATAATTCCCCCAACCGAACCATCATGCCGAGTGAAGACAGCCTTGCGAACAAACACATCGCGTTCTTCATGCCTTGTGTTGAATATCTTCATTTCAGATTCAATCACCCTGGAGGGATCTTCAAGCAATTGTGCTTCTTGCCTCGATATGAATGATGCATTCTTTGCAGGCATTATATCAAAGACGGTCTTTCCTATGATCTCCGCCTTCGGCTTTCCGGAAAATTCACAAAAAGCCTTGTTACAACCCAGGTATCGGCCATTTGCGTCCTTGTAAAAAAGCGGGGCCGGGACTGTATCTATCAAGGTCTCAAGAATTCTGTGCTGGTTCTGCAATGCTATGCGGGCCTCGACTCTTTCCGTCACATCCTTGTAAACGACCAGAACCTTTTGTTCATCCTGTTCCCGAAAGGGGACCGCATTCACCTCGATATGAATCCCCCGGCCATCCTTTCGAATAACATCGAGCGAAAGCCCTTTCACCATCTCCCCTGAAACAACCCTTTCAAAAGCATCTGCCGCTTTAGTCCTGCATGCGGGATCCAGAAAATCATAGAAAAGTTTGCCGATAACATCCTTTTTTCCATAACCTGTTATCAAGCCGAAGGCACCCGAAACACTTAAAACTCTACCCTGCAAATCAAATTCAGCCATTCCATCGAAGCTGCACCTCATCAGAGCTTCCAATTTGGCTTCCCTGGCTTTAAGTTTTTCTTCCGTGGCAATCCGAACCTTGAGCTCAGCGGCCAGTTCCCTGCGAAGAGCTTCTGTCTCCTCGAGCTTCTTTTCAAGCTTTGCAACAAG
>CAYVIE010000271.1:0-2405 GCA_964451355.1 uncultured Desulfobacteraceae bacterium | reverse complement strand
CAGCAGAAGATAAAATTGTGCCAAAGTCGTAAAAAAGGGTGCGGAATGTACGATACAGCACTATGATAATACAATTATTGACTTTTTTTTTAATAACTGACATTGTGCGCAATTTGTACGGAAACAAAACGGATGGAAAGGACAAGTTACTTTGTTGCGTATTAATCGCCATATAACAGTTATTGTTTTTTTTCTAGGTATCATTATCTTTCTGCCCGTATCTGCTGTACATTCAGCAAGCCGGATTGATCTCAGGGATGGAAGTTCTATAACTGCGGAAGTTCTGTCGAAACGGCCGGATAGAATTGTCGTGGATCTTGGTTTTACCGTTCTCGCTATTCCAGGGGATGCGGTTTCGGAAATAACAGATGCTGAAACTGCGATAAATTCATCAGGTTATACAAAAGATTTATACAGAACCCTCGGCAGTGCGACAACACGTTCCATCAAAGCCTTGACTGCTGAGCTTGGCCCGGCGGTCGTCACAGTGAAAACACCTGTAGGGCTTGGTTCCGGGTTCATTATCAATCCCGAAGGTTACCTTGTTACAAATTACCATGTCATTGCAGGTGAAAACAGGATAACAGTTACTGTTTTTTTGCCAGACAAGACAACCCCTTCGATATTGAACAGGATCCAGTATGACAATATAAGGATCGTTGCAATGAGCCCGGAATGGGATCTTGCGCTTTTAAAGATAGAGGGAGTTAAGTCGCCGGATTTTCCCACAGTTCCACTCGGTGATTCACATAAGGTAAGGCAGGGGCAGATTGTCTTTGCCATCGGCAATCCGCTGGGGCTTGAAAGAAGTGTTTCTGACGGGATTGTCAGCATTCCAAACCGACTGATAAACGGTAACCTTTTCATCCAGGCCACGGCCCAGATAAACCCCGGGAATTCTGGCGGACCGCTTTTCAATCTCCGGGGTGAGGTTGTCGGTGTAAACAATATGAAGGTCATGACTTTCGGCTCAGAAGGCCTTGGCTTCGCCATTCCGGTGGAACGTGTCAAGACTTTCCTTGAAAACAGGGATGTTTTTGCATTTGATCCGAAAAACCCCAATAACGGGTTCAGGTATAACTCCCCTCCTGATCCATAACCAGGGCAGGATCTTACGTTTTGCTGACCTCGTGCTTTCCCGGGACGCTCTGTGGCAGGTAACCTACTCCATAAGTAAACAATTATATCGACATTATATCGGCATATTCTACTTAAATATATGAATGTTAGCAGGTGCGCCGGATGCGCTAGTGCAACCTGTCGATAACAGTAGAACTATATCGGGTGGTTGCCGGTGAAGCAGCGGCATGCAGAAAAACGCCCTGAAGGCCTGTTTATTTATTATGGTGGTAATAAATATTATCAAATATTCTGCAATCACTCGCTAATGATTAAAGTATTTTTACCGTGAAAGCTCCTCCGGGTCCGGGGTGAAACACAGCCCTGTTTTCATGCACGGTGGTGATTGCCGCTAATCATGAAAGGCTGCAAAGCAGACGAGTATATTTTTTTTGATTGAGCTGACCTGTTGTTTTGGTTCAAAATTTTTATCTTTTTATGATTATATCAGAAATAAGGAGAACAGATGAAATTAACACGCCTTGTTCCAGCAAAGAGGTTTATTCTTTTGGCAGTTTTTCTTTACATCATGTTTCCTTGTTCCGGTCTTTGCCTGGCTGCCCCGATTGAGACCGCTGTTCCCGGAGATATCTTTTTTTGCATCAAGATTGATTCAATCAAGCGTATGGTTGAAATGTCAAAAAAACCGCCGCTGTCTTATTTCATGCAAGAGGGAAGCTCAATTTACAGGTTCTTTTCCCAACAATTCAAGGAGGTCGGTGAAAAGAACGGAGAAGATGGCGAGTCGCTGGCAGAGTCGTTTGAAAAAAATTTCGGTATAGAGCTGTCTAAGCTCCCGGAATTGTTTCCTGGAACCTTGCTTATTTATTTCAATAATTTTGATTTCAATAGTGACAAAGGTAAAAAGGAGTCGTGCGGGAATAGAAAAGACGCCGATGCCACCTTGATTGTGGAACATAATGGAGACAGGGAGACTATCCTTGAGATGTTACGGTATTCGACCCGTCCCGAAGTTAATAAAGAGGGTGTTGTATGCCGTATCGTACAGGTTCCCTTCATGCAGACCACTATATATCTGTTCGAGGAAGAAGCAGAAAAAAAAACGACGACTACTAGTGCATTTGCATTCGCGGGAAAATATTTTGTATGTGGTAGTTCACAAAAAGAGGTCGAGAATGCGATTGTTCGACTTAGTAAAAGAACTTTTGATTCCCTATGGGAAAACCCGAGGTTCATAGCTGTCCAAAAAAAAATTGAAGGTTCGGATTTATATTTTTATTTAGATTTGTACGGGTTCACGAGAGAAATTGAAAAGCAGATACGTG
>CAYVIE010000270.1:0-2415 GCA_964451355.1 uncultured Desulfobacteraceae bacterium | reverse complement strand
TCGTATATTTTTTTGAAATGATCATGGAAGCTGCTAGGCGAGATATTTCCTACTTCTATGAATTTTACCACGATTTCCTTTGCGGTTTTTAAAACGAGCTCATCTTTCGAACGCATATGCCCTCCTTTTCTGTCGCGGATTCTGGTATATATGAATAATCTGTGTTGCAAATGTATCAAAGCCGGAAAACCGGTGCAATCCTTATCCTTTATGATATCGTGGACTTCAATGACTGACACCAAGCACTCCGGCCGGATGATGGAATTTTTATGAGGCCATCCTCCTTGACATATGGCGCTATGCAGGGTTAATTCTTCAAACATCAGTATTTCATAATCTCATTGTAGAGTTTTCATAGGATTGTGTTTGATCCGGAGTTTTTTTGATAACCCGGGTGGCCCGATGTTTCAGCATCCCTGGGTAAACGGACTATCTGATGAAGGATGATATGAAAAAGAGTGGAATTTTAAAGGTAGGCAGAAATGATCCCTGCCCATGCGGTTCAGGACGCAAGTATAAAAAATGCTGTCTTAACAAACCCGTTAAGGGAGAGGACGGCATAGGGCCCTACTATGAGAAGCGCTACGGAATACGGTTGAAAGGGCCTGATGATATCAAGGGCATCAGGGAAGCAGGGAAGCTCGTGATTATGGCGTTGGACAGGGTTGAGTCGATGATCCGCCCTGGCATGGCAACCATCGAAATCGATAAGGTCGTCGCAGATATTGCAAAAGAGTATGGTGCGATATCCGCTCCACTGAATTACAAGGGATTTCCCGCAAGTGTGTGCACCTCGGTAAACTCGGTAATCTGTCACGGAATCCCGGGGCAGCGGGTATTAAAAGATGGCGATATCATAAACGTTGATGTCACATACGTGCTGAACGGATATTACGCAGACGCAAGTAAAACATATTTTGTGGGTACACCATCTGATGATGCTGAAAAGATAGTAAGTGTTTCAGCGGGTTCTCTTGCCGCCGCTATGGAGGTGCTATCGCCCGGCAGGACCATAGGAGACATAGGATGGGCTATTCAGGAGTACGCGCATGCTCATGGTTGCTCAGTGGTAAGGGAGTTTGTGGGGCACGGCGTTGGTTTTGAGTTCCATGAACCACCGCAGATTCCCCATTTCGGGCAAAAGGGCAGGGGGATAGAACTTGTGCCTGGCATGGTCTTCACCATAGAGCCCATGATCAACCTGGGCGGCCGTGAGCTTTACATAGAAGCTGACGGCTGGACAGCAGTTACAGCAGACGGTTCTCTCTCGGCCCAGTTCGAGCAGACATTTCTCATAACCGAGCAAGGTTATGAAAGCCTTACCCCGTATCAGCTCGAGCCATGGATCAAAACAAGGTAAAGCCATGATACGCATTGACCAGACGCGTTGCAACAATTGCCTTATATGCGTAAAGGATTGCATCGCTGGTGTATGGGAGGAATCGGATGGCAAACCCCGTCCCCGGCGCCCTTATCTTTGTTCCAGGTGCGGCCATTGTGTGGCCGTGTGTAAGCCGGGGGCCATAGAGCATACCGGCCTGGGTACAGCACCTGTGCAGCGGGTATTTCCTGACTTGCTCGACGCCGAAGTTTTCCGCGAGATAGCCCAGAGCCGGAGGAGCGTGCGGTTGTATAAGAAACGCAAGGTTCCCCAAAAAATGATCGAAAGGATCCTGGATGTGGCTCGCTATGCCCCCACAGCGAGTAATTCCCAACACGTCGAATATATTGTGATTACCAGCTCCAAGAGGCTCCAAGATATTTCGGAGCGTGTCTTTTCCTGGGGAATGAGTTTTTCAAGGATGCTCAAGATACCTGGAGGGCGCTTCCTTTTTGCGGGTTTGGGGGCTGTGCCTGGCATTGCCAGGCTGTATGAGAGGTATATCGAGCCCATGGACATCTACGCAAGACGGGCCAAAGAAGGCCGGGATCTAATATTGCACGGGGCGCCGGTGCTTATTCTCCTGCATGCACCATCCTTCTCTTTTTTCGGTTCGGCCAATTGCAGCATCGCAGCAACCCACATAGTCCATTACGCCCATGCCCTTGGGCTCGGGACCTGTTTCATTGGATTTGTGACCCTGGCCTCCCGATTTGACAAGACTCTGCGCGGGCTGCTTGGTGTCCCGGGCGGGCGGAGCATCCACGCATCCCTGGTGATGGGATATCCCGCTATAAAATATCGGTTTATTCCTCCAAGGAAAGATGCCCGCATCAGGTGGATATCCGATGAATAGCGATAAGGATATATAAGCAGGACATCATAAATTTTACCGTGAAAACACCTACGAGGCCGTGGAGAAAGATGGCCTTGTTTTCATGCCCGGGGGTGATGGCAGCTTATCATGAAAGTTTATAAAAAATCTCATTCCTGGAAAAGCTTGTTTTGGGGAAGGCAAATTATTTCGTACCGTG
>CAYVIE010000269.1:0-2436 GCA_964451355.1 uncultured Desulfobacteraceae bacterium | reverse complement strand
TGGATAGTTGACAATTTTGTAGTTGTTCATGCCTTTTTTATTGTATTAATCAGTGTATCTATTAGTATGGGTAGAAAAACTTTCAAGTCTTCGGTTACAAAAAAGTCCGAATTTCTGCGAATGGGGGCGTTGGGATCGATGTTGATAGATACGATGCATCCCGAGCCTTCGATACCTGCGATATGCTGGGGTGCCCCGGAAATGCCGCATGCGATATAGAGTTCAGGAGCAACTACCGTTCCTGTTTCTCCTATTTGCCTTTCATGAGGAATCCAGCCCATGTCACAGGCGGGTCTTGAACCTGCGACCGTGCTGTGGGGAAAAACCGCCGCAAGTTTTTTTACAAGATCCACTCCATCCTGATCCTGGCACCCCAGACCTGCTGAAACAATAATATCGGCTGATAACAGGTCAGACGAAGAACGGCAGATTCTATTAAAACCGAGGTGCCTTATGGATAGGGGGGGCCTCTTGGCAGGGGTTATGGTTTCATAGCTTGTTGGAGCAAAACCTTTTTCAGCATCAATGGCCTTGGCACGCAGGGTTGCGCATATACTCCCATTATCGGCCCTGATCAAGGCCTCCTTTTTGCCATAGGCTGTAAGTCGTGAAAAAACGATCCCGCCATTTGAAGGCATAACCTTGCTGACGCCGGTAATACATGGTATCGCCAGGCGTGATGCAAGTGCAGGAGCGGTATCGAGTCCGTTGGCATCATGGCGGAAAAGGATAAGGGCTGGCTCGTTTATTAAACTCTCTTGCTTTGACGCCAGGGTTTCGACAAGGTCTGTTGATGATTCCCCGCATACCGCAAGAATTCTGGTTTGCCTGTAAAGTCGAATCTCCTTGACGGTTCTTGCCGGATCAGGGCAGAATAAAATCGGTATGAACGAGGCCTCGAATAATTCAGCAATATGGGCTGCATGTTTATAGAATGAATAGGAGCTCGATTTGGTTTTCTGGCCCCTGGCATCATAGACAGCATAAACTTCCATTTTTGTTTTCCTGTAAATTTTTCAAAAAAAGTGGACCTGTAAGCGTTCATCCGTGCTTCGTATACGTGATGCTTGCTGTTCGATTTGTATTTCCATCACATCACCGATGTCGGTGATGTGCAAGTTAAAATAAATATAAAATACTTCTGAAGTGCTTATTCGTTGTGGACAGGAAGTGAGAGATGGTCAAGACGGAAGTTACCGGGAAAAGGTTTTCTGTGGTGGGATGCGGCCGGGTAGGGACGAATATTGCCAGGTATCTTTTGGCCGCCGGATGGAAACCCGTAGGTTTAGCCAGCAGGAGTATAGCTTCGGCGCGGTTGGCCGCCAGGATTGCTGGCACCGGATCCGGGACAGTTGTCACGGATAAACCATGGGAAGCTACCCGTAAGGCGGATGTTGTGTTTATCTCGACTCCTGACGAGGAAATTGAAGGCGTTGCATCCAATATTGCCGAGCATGATGGTATCCTGCCTGGCACAGTCGTTCTGCACTTTTGTGGAGCTCTGCCTTCGACAATCCTTTCGCCCATTTCCCGCCGCGGTGGTCGTATAGGGGGGCTTCATCCATTGCAGAGCGTGGCCGGGAGGGAGCTTGAGTATAATCCTTTTGAAGGTGCCATGATGGGGATCGAAGGAGATCCAGCCGCGGTGGAGGTGGCTGTAATGGTTGCACAAGCTTTGGGCGGCAGGCCTTTTTTTTTGGAAACACAGGGGAAAGTATTATATCATGCCGCCGCAGTCACAGCGTCAAATTACCTGGTCACCCTTGTAAAGGCTGCCCTGGACTTGATATGCAAAGCAGGTGTTGACAGGGATGAAGCCTTTGCAATACTCGCCCCGCTTATAAAAGGAACATTGAATAATATAGAAAGGGTCGGGCCGGCTGCTGCTCTGACTGGTCCCATCGTCCGGGGGGATTTTCATACCATAAAGATGCACCTGGAAGAAATAAGAGAAAAATTTCCTGATCTTTCGTTGCTTTATGTCAGCCTTGCCAGGTATACTGTATCCCTTGCAAGGCAAAAGGGAAGCCTTGCAGATGAAAAAGCCGAAAAAATCATTGCGCTGTTGGATGAATACAGCTGATATATAATGTCTGACCTGTGATGGACTCATAAACTTTCATGATCCCAGCATCACCCCCGGACATGAAAACACGGCTTTTTTTATCCCGGCACGGGATGGGTGTTCACGATAAAGTCCATCTTCGGCCGAGAGGGATTCAGCCCCGGCCGGGGGTGGAACCATTTGAATTCATCTCAAATGGCGGGGGAGGGGGAACCCTCCCCCCGTCTTGATTCTACGGCGAATCAGATTTCTTTAAGAATCAGATTTCTTTAATGATCATGGGGGTGCTGATCCTTTTGTTCACCGATTCGGCTTTTTCCTGGTTTGTGATTACGCATAGCGAGTAGGGCTTTTCAGCGTCAAGGTGACGT
>CAYVIE010000268.1:0-2460 GCA_964451355.1 uncultured Desulfobacteraceae bacterium | reverse complement strand
TTGTATTTTCTATACATTCAGAATGCAGCAAATATTAGTATCCAGGCCTATCGTTCTAAATAAAACAGGAGCCATGCGCATATTCACAAAGGAAGGACAAAGTTAAAAAATCAACAAGCAGGAAAACGAACCTGGCACATCAAGTCAATCGAATTTTTTTGCTAACAGATCAGACACAATGAGACAAGGATAAAGATAGGGGTCAGGTAAATACGGCAAATATCAGGATTCCCATGATTCTGTGATAATATCGTGTAATTGCGGCCTGAATTCTTTTATTCTCTGATTTTGTTCGCTGGGATGAACCCTGTTTGTCAGAAGGACAACAGTCCTGCCATCCGACAGATCTATCCAGAAGGAAGTGCCTGTAAAACCAAGGTGGCCGATGGTTGAATCCCGATTAAAGTGCCTGCCGCACGATGGGTTGATACCTGAGGGAACATCAAAACCCAGGGTTCGCTCTCCCGGGCAGGAAGGATTCAGATACATTCTTGCGGTACTCTCGGGGATGACATCCTGATGCCCCGCACCCGTGTATATGGAATAGATTTCTGATATAAGAAGAAAAACTGCCCCGGCGGTACCGAACAATCCGGCATGAGCAGCAATTCCTCCAAGCATGGCAGCATTTTCGTCGTGAACAATACCGCATTTTAAACCTTTTTCGTAATCTATGCTGGTAACTGCAATGCCACCTGGAAAAAGAATTCTTTTGCGCAAAGGAGAATAAAAGATATCACTGATACCTAACAAGCCATATATTGTTTCAACTATATTCTCCATGGACATACCGCAAGAAGCCTCGATAATGAGTTGCAGCAGCATAAACCCAAGATCGCTGTAAACTGTCTTGGTTCCTGGTTCATATTCCAATGGCTCCTTTAAAAGAAAGCTTTGCAAAGCCTCTTTTCTTTCCTGTTTGGGGATTTTCCTCAGCTTCTGGTGATACGGTTTATATGCCGGGTATCCTGATCTGTGGCTGAGCAGATCGCCTATGCTGATCGAGGCCTTTTGAGAGCCGGAAAATTCAGGCAGATACCGATCCACTGTGTCATGAATCCTGATTCCACCGTTACTGCTTTGATACATGATTGCAAGAGCGGTGGCCAGGGGCTTTGTCAGTGATGCAAGGTCATAGAACGTATCTTCTTTTACCGGTCGCTTGGTAAAGAGATCTGTTACACCAGAACAAACCGTTCCTCTTACCCTACCCGCATCCCCCCAGACTACGACTCCACCCGGGAAAATCCCTGAAGCCACAGCGTTGTCCATAAGTTTTTGTACTTTTTTTATGCAGCACCTCATGTCAACCATTCCGGGTATCACTTAAAAGATCAAGCAGGCCGGGCACGTGAAAAATCAAGAATACCGGTCGTTGCATCCAGAAAAGCCGGCAACCCGATAGGGAAAGCATGATTTACAGGCTGGTGCCCGAATGGAAAGCCAGCTGCAACCGGGAAATCATACCCTTTCAAGGCCCGGTGAAAAACAGAAGCAAGAGCTTCGGGTTCACCACAATCAGAAAAGCCCCCAAGAACTAGTCCAGCAAGCTTGTCGAAAATACCGGATAAACGCATCTGGGTGAGAATACGATCGATGCGATACGGTTTTTCCCCCACATCCTCCAGCACCAGTATGGCGCCCGACAGATCAGGGAAATATGGGGTACCGATAAGATGGCATAACGTAGTCAGATTTCCGCCCAATACCGGCCCCAGGGCGGTCCCCGGGGTTATCACTATCAGCGGATCTGCCCTGAGTGTTGTTCCCCAAGGATCAGCAAGCATCTCTTGCAATCGCCTGACCACCCTGGCATCCGCATCTGCAAGGGAACATACCACAGGTCCATGGACAGTTGCGATACCAGCTCCTGCGACCATATAATTCAAAAGCGAGGTTACATCACTGCAACCAACCAGCAGTTTCGGGTTACGTGAAACAATGTCCATATCAAGGTAAGGCAAAAGACGCATTGATCCGTAGCCCCCGCGGGCGCACCAGATCCCGTCAATTCCCGGATCAGAAAACATTTCATGGATCATGCCAACCCTGTGAAGGTCATCTCCTGCAAGAAAACCATCCCTTTCATGAATACCATCTGGCACAACCGTGGAAAACCCGATTCTGGCAAGAAGATTCAAGCCCCTTTCAAATTTTACCGGATCAAAGGGGCTGGCCGGCGCAATGATTCCTATCTTGCCTCCATGACGTAAAGGTGGAGGAACTATTATCCTGTTCATGTGTTGCATATAGCGGTCCTGTTTCAGCCCCTGACGGATTCGTAAAAGCCCACGAATCCTTCGGGTTTTATCAAATGATTTTGCCATCCCATCCACAGCCCAGACTGGAAAAACGACATTATCACGAAGGACTCCATCATGAAATACACAAACAACGTGGACCCCTAACCCAAGTTTAACAGGTGGTTTTTAAAAAGATGTAATATCAACCTGTTGCATG
>CAYVIE010000267.1:0-2467 GCA_964451355.1 uncultured Desulfobacteraceae bacterium | reverse complement strand
CCATCAGAGGCCTCGGTTAGATTCCTGGAAAAAAACAAAAGTGGTGATAGTGTTTTTGAATTGGGGATAAAACTGCAAGGCGCCTGGAGAAACAGGCGTATGAGCATCCGTCCCCTTGGAGAGCAGGTTGAAAGCAAAAGTATGTGTTTCAAGGTAATTTACGATGAAATGCTTGTTGTTAAAATCCCCCCCAAACCTATCACCGACTTTGATGATTACCTGGAAGCCATCGGCAGGGAACATTTTATTGCTCAAAAAATATCAAAGAATATTGCTTGCGTTTACCCTACCCTTGGCGCAATTCTGAAAAAAATACCCGAGTTCAAAGAAACAGCCGGCCTGCCCGGCCATGAAGCTGAAACTATTTATATCAGCAAGCTGAAGGCGGCCCCCCAGTTACACAAGTATCTGAAAATAGGCCCAGGATTCGTTTTTTTCATGAGCCTGGCCAAATACATGTTTTTCAACCAGGTCATCAACTCAATTCATGATATCGATAAAAAGATTGAAGAGGAAATACTTGTTAATGCCTCGAAAACAGTTGATGATATCCAGGCGTTCGAAATCTTGTACGGACATGAACATGAAGCGATTTTTTTCGATATAAACAGCTTTTTCAATGAGTACCTCATCTACATGGACAAACTTGCAAAAAGGCATGATATTGCTGCGCAGGTTGCTGATTTTGAAAAAAAAGAATGGTTTTTCCAGAAACTCGCCAATGTACCATTGCAGTTCAACAAGGATTATCTTCCACCGTCTTTTTGTAAAAATGTCCAGACGGTAATAGACAAGCTTTTTGCCCGCAAAGAAAAAGAGGTATCCAGGTTCAAATCCCTTATAGAACAACGGACCCGGACCAAGGCATTTGAATCGAACAAGAGCCGCATGAGAGGGCTGATCATAGCCCTCCTTGAACTGCTCAGGCGACTTTCAGTACTCTCTGTTGCCATCAGGGATTTAAAACCTGACAATATGTTCATAGATACATTTCTTGATGGGGCTGACCACATCCTTGCAGACCCCTCAGCCTTCGGCCTGGGACTCATCGATCTCGAGACCGCCGTGTTTTTCGGAGTCAAACAAAAAAAGGATATCATTCAACCACTTCTCGCTGGCACACCGTCTTATGCCACCCCCTCCCACCTTTTCCCCAACAGGGTGCTTTTGGCCATATACAAAGAAATATATCCATATATATTCCTGCTACAGGACTGGTATGCATGCCTCGGGATGATTTACACGATCATCACGGGGCAGCTCCTTTTCACAAAAACCGGGCGACTGCTGCCGGAAATAATAAGGGCCAAACGAAACATGCCAATGACCAGAGAAGGAATCCTGGGATTTTATGAGAAAATAAGCTTCAGGTTCTGGAATTCAGCGTGTAATGAATTTACCCAAAAAATAGATAAGGCAAAAACAAAGCTTGATGCTGTGGAAATGGAACTGCCGGACGAACTTTGTGGAATGCTTCAAAAAGCTGCCAGCATAGAATTGAAAATATTGGCTTCGGGCGTCAAAAAAAGAATTGCTGCATGCCCCATTGCCCCACACCAGAAACAAAAACTCATTAAAGCTGATACGGAAACACTGACCAATAATCTCTCATACTGGAAAAACCCCCGGACCCCACTGCAAGTCTCAAGCTCAGTCAGGGAAGAAGTGATCAGACTGATTGAATACCTTATCGATTCAAAAAAACATGAATATGAACTGAAAAAGGCCCCCATGAGGTTCCGTTCATCTGTTTCATGCACATTTCTCATGGGGTATCTCTTCAACAGAATATATCATGCTCTCTACGATCCGGTTTGCGCAAAAAACCTGTCACTCCCACCTGCATACGACATAACAGTCTATCTTGAATGAAGAACCTTGTTGCGCAATTCGCTGGTCAAAGTGACATATGCGGTTTCAAGCTCAAGAAAAAGTGATTTGGCAGCCTCCATATCGCCCTGCCTCGCGGCTGTTTCTATCCTGTATGCCAGGTTTCTCAAGTAATGAGCTGAAAGATTGGCGGCAGCACCCTTGAGGGCATGGGCGGCCCTGTTGATCGCATCCGGATCACCTGATTCTATCGCATCGGATATAGCACGCACACGATCCGGAGCATCCTCAAGAAATATTTCGACCAGGTCAACTGCCAATTCTTTGTCATGTTCCACCCGGTCCATAAAGTCGTCATAATCGAATACCATCGTCGACATATACCTGGCACCTCTTGCAATAATTAAAATATTATAAACAACATCCAGAAAGTAATCCTTTTTCTGACCATGATCCATCCTGCCCCACAGGGGCGATCGTACCTCTACAACGACAACAAAAAACCAACAGTGCCATCTTCTATTGCCAACAAACTTCTATTATATGCAATGGATCTTTACTGCTGGTAACAGTCACATGAGTCTTCGGCAAAATAGCCAAGCCGTCTCCCACCGAAGGGGTACGCCTGTCGTTTTTT
>CAYVIE010000266.1:0-2481 GCA_964451355.1 uncultured Desulfobacteraceae bacterium | reverse complement strand
GGATCTGTTCTTTCGAATACGCATTCATAGAAGCGGTCTTTTCAATCTCTTCTATTTCACTGAAGGAGGGTATGTGATCGATCCCACTTGCAATGATACGCCCGTTTTCCACATCTAAGATATCTGCCTCGATTCCGTTTGTCACCACCACCCTCCTGACAGTTCCGGGCTCGATGATCCTTGCGGCAGCGACCGCCGGGCGGTGGCGTGTCACGAGGGAGCCGGGCGCATAACGGACAGCCATAACCGGATAGTTTTTCCCGTAAACCAGGAAATCAATAAGAATCCTGCCGGTCTTTCCATCACAATCAACAGCGATGTATTTCCTTGGAATGATTCTTTTTTTGGGGATCTTTTTTTCTTCGAGCAGAATCTTTGCTATTTTTTGCCTGGCTCTCTCGTCATCCGTGTCAGGAAGCGTCTGTCCGGTTATGGGACATTTGGTATCGCCGTAGATCAGGTGCCCATGACCCATGGCATTGCCTCCGGGTTCTTTGTTATAAGGTAGATCCCGTATGTTGCAAAGAGGTTCGGGCAAAACTTGATTATTCTGCCATAACGATCCTGCTGATCAGTGTTGATGGCTATCTCCCTGTTTATGGTCACTCCTGCTACCTTGGCGAAATTCCTGAAATCCTTCAAGGACAGGATGCGGATATTCGGGGTGTTGTACCACTGGTATGGAAGCTGGGGGGTTACAGGAGCGCAACCCTTGAAAAGAAGCTGCAAGCGGATTTCAAGATGTCCGAAGTTGGGAAAGCTTACTATGCCGTACCTGCCGATCCTCAGCATAGAGCGTATCACCCTTACCGGATCGAATACCTGCTGGAGCGTCTGGCTGAGGATAACGTAGTCGAAGCACTCGTCAGGATAATCGTTGATCTCTTCGTTCAGATCGCCCTGGATGACCGAAATCCCTTTTTCAATGCATTTTTCCACCTTGGTTTCATCGATTTCGATCCCGGTCTCTTTCACCCCCTTGTATCGCTTCAGGTATGCAAGGAGTTCCCCCTCGCCGCACCCGAGGCCGATCACCCTGGATCCTGGTTCGATCCACGACGCTATGATCTGCAGATCGTATCTGAGAAGTTTATTTTCCAATCGATTCATAGGTGCTGTCTATAAAATTTTTTACAAGGTTTTCAAGGCGCTCGTTTTTCAACAAAAACGCGTCATGCCCCCACTCGGCTTCTATTTCGCAGAAACTTACGTCTAGACCGCTTTTTTTCATAGCTTTCACCATCTCCCTTGACTGGTATGTAGGGTAGAGCCAGTCCGAAGTAAATGAAACCACAAGATACCTTGCCCTGGCAAGAGACAACACGCCGACAGCGGACCCGATTCCCTTGTATTGAGTGAGGTCGAAATAGTCTGTCGCCCTTGTAATGTATAGGAACGAGTTGGCGTCAAAACGTTCCACGAATTTTGTACCCTGGTATCTCAGATAACTTTCGACCTGGAAATCAGCATCAAAGGTGTAGGAAAAATCGTCCTTATCCTGCAGGTTTCTGCCGAATTTCCTTCGCAGGGCCTCATCAGAAAGGTATGTTACATGACCTATCATCCTTGCCACGGACAGACCATGCACCGGCCCCGCTTCTCCATAGTAATCCCCGTTTTTCCAGTCCGGATCGGATATTATGGCCTGCCGGGCAACCTCGTTGAACGCAATGGCAAGCGCTGAATGCTTCATAGTGGTGGCAAGGGGGATGGCCGACATAACCATATCAGGATATTGAACAGTCCACTGGAGAACCTGCATCCCTCCCATCGAACCCCCGATCATAGAAAGGATTTTCTTTATTCCCAGGTGTTCGAGAAGCGCTTTTTGCGCCCTTACCATATCCCCTATGGTAACCATGGGAAACGAGAGCCCATAAGGCTTTCCGGTCTTAGGGTTCACTGACGATGGGCCGGTGGAACCCATGCACCCGCCTATGACATTGGAGCAAATAACAAAATACTTGTCCGTATCTATCCCCTTGCCGGGTCCTATCATGATATCCCACCAGCCGGGTTTGGGATCGTCTTCAGAATAATAACCAGCCGCGTGGGAATCCCCGGTGAGGGCGTGCAACACCAGCACCACGTTGTCCTTTTCAGGTGTCAGCTCCCCGTAAGTTTCATATGCAATCGTAACCGGGCCGAGCTTTGCACCTGATTCAAGGGGCATTTCATTTGGCGGGTGTGCGAATGTGAAGAATTTTTTTTCAACTATTCCGACACTCCGGCCCTCTGCATCATGTGTTATGTATTCGCTCATCTCTCCATGCTTGCCGTGAGTTGTTTCTTTGCGTATCTGCTTAAAATAATTATAACCAAATTGCACAGTACGAAATAATTTGCCTTCCCCAAAACAAGCTTTTTCCGTAATGAGATTTTTTATAAATTTTCATGATTGATGGACTCGTAAAAAGTCCATCAACGCTTTATGCAGCCTTGCAACGTGCATCCGGGTTAAATATTATCGTTATTGCCAGC
>CAYVIE010000265.1:0-2500 GCA_964451355.1 uncultured Desulfobacteraceae bacterium | reverse complement strand
AGTACGTTGAGCCGCTTTCCGGCGAAGCGCAACGCAGCAGACGGACTTTTTACAAGTCCATCAGTACTTCTGATCATGGAAATCTGCACATTGCCTGATCCCTGCCCGGCTAAGGGAGTTTAACCTTCAGAATCGCCTTGGTCCCTTTGCCAGGAGCAGTCTCTATTTCAAGCGTTCCTCCCAGGTGGCGCATTTTTTCAGCTACATTCAAGAGCCCAAGACCCTGGTTGCCATTATGGCCTTGTGCGTTTCGGGCAGGATCGAACCCTGTTCCGTCGTCGCTTACACATATGGACAACCATTTGTTTTCTTTGTTGATTGCTACGGTTATCCCGGTGGCTTTTGAGTGTTTTACCGCATTGTGCATTAATTCCTGCACAGACCTGAAAAGCAGCGCAAGGTTATCCTTATCCAGTCCAGATATATCTACCTGGCCGGCGACGGTAACATTTATACCGTGGTCATGTTGAATTTGCCGGCCCAGATCTTCTATGGCTTCTATGATGCGGCCTTCCTTTAATGGGAGCGGGTTTAGAAATGATCTGATTCCACTGACCTGGTCGTAAATTCGTTGGAGTTCCTGTCTTATTTCATGTATTTCCGGATGGTCAGCACCGGCGTGTGCTTCCAGTTTGCTTATCAGGCTGATCGCGGAAATCAGGCGCATGCCAATGGTTTTGTCCAGGGTTTTTTCAAGGTTCCTCCGCTGTGAGTCGGATGTTTTTGTTATCTGTAACGCAAGCTGCCGGAGCCTTGCCTGGTAAAGGAGTAATGAGGATTCCATTTTTTTGAATTCGGTTATATCGGATACGATCACGTTTGCTTTTTTGGGGATGCCATCGTTATCGTATTCGATTTCCGGGCTCAAGATAACCCACCGTGTCTCTTTTGTTTTTGTCTTCATCATACAGGTGCCTGCATCCTCGTCTGCGTCATCTCCCCGTGTGCTGAGTCTGTAAAGCAGGTCAAAGAAGCTTCTGTCTGATTCAGAAGGGAAGATGGAAAAAGGATCAACCTGCATAAGCTCATTGTTGTCATAACCGGATGCTTCTAAAAATGCGGGATTTGCTGAAGAAATTCTTTCTTTGGAAAAATCATATTCAAAAATACCAACCCGGGCCTGCTCGATGATCATCCTGAGCCTTTTTTCCCTGTCCCGTATCATTTTGAGAGCGGCTTCCTGCTGCGCGAACATTTCATCAAGCTCTGCCTTGCAGTAATCCACAGCATCCACTACCTGCTTCATGGGAAAGTTTGAAAGGAGTGAGGAGTCAGGTTCAGGAATGCCCGTATCCGCCCAGTTTATTTTATTTAAATATTCCAACAGGGCATTGGCATATGGCCTGAAAAGAAACGAAGCCACGCGAGCCTTGAAGCTCTTGCTCAGTTTTGGAGTAAATGAATAATGGTCGGTTGTCGTATCTGCGTTAATAGAGGTGAAAATATGCGCCTCTGGAAAGTCGTTTTTGCAAACCGGGTTTTCAGGATCATGTTTGCACAGGAATTTAAGAGCGACGTGTATGGCTTCGTTGTAATCTTTTGCAGCATACGCGTCATAAGGCAGTATCCGCATCCGCTTGTAAAGTTTGTAGCCCAGGCGCATCAGTGAATTAAGGTTGTATATAACAACTCCGGCAAATTTAGACATGCCGAATTCAAGGTATATTTTTCTGGTTTCCGCATCAGATCCCTGAAGTTTTTCATAATCTTCGATCATAATTATTTTATCGCCCGGTGCGAAGCATTCCTTCAAATATCTTTCCTTGAATGCTTGCCGCTGGAGCTCCAATTGTTTGTGCATATATCCGGTCACTCTGACAAGAAGGAAATTCCGCCCAAGTTTTGCAATTTCAAGGTAGCATGATGGGTTTGTGCAGGAAAGGTGAAGGGTTTTTTGATGGGTGATGGGTAGTCCTGTGACATGGCACCTTGAAGAGCTTAAAAACCAAGCCGGATGGTAGTCTTGTTCTCCCTGGGTCAAGTTTTTTCTCTTTCGGATATTACCAAGCATATACACCCATTATTTTATATATCCGCATTTATGTTTAACATAATAATTATTCAAAACGCATAGTTATGGCCTGAGTTTTAAGAAGTTATCTGAGCCTTATATACTCCAAAATTCCCATTAATATTTCATGCTTTTTAGATATATTGCTAAATATTCTTATTATATTAAAGAAAAATTCTGATAATAAAAAAAGGATTTAACTGATACCAAGTTGTTAAAAAAAAATATATCATAAAAATTATATAGAGCCCTGATTTTTATTTTCCTCAGGAAACAACGGGTTACTTCAAGGCCTGGCCAGGCAGGGCGCTTCCTTCCATGGGGCAGGGTTATTCTCCTGCCCCGTTGGAAGGATTATACAAATTTTTTTAAATATCAAATTATTATTTATCTTTTAGTTGGCTGGATCCCTAAACGTTGAACTTCACACCATGTTTGTGGAGATAAGAAGGTATTTATAATGGGTCAATTTATTTTATATCTGATCAT
>CAYVIE010000264.1:0-2520 GCA_964451355.1 uncultured Desulfobacteraceae bacterium | reverse complement strand
TACAAAGTTGACAGATTTTTTGCGTCAGTAAAAGTTAACCGTAGAATAAAACGTAGACACTCCCCTATTTCAAAGTCCGCTTCACTTTCAAACCCGCGGACTCTGGCCTTTCCGATATTGACCGACTTTCCGATGCCTCTGGCGTCATATACCCGGGTAATCATCTGATCGATATTATTGTCAAAAAAGATGAAACCCAATTTCGCATTTGTAACATCAAAATTTTTCAATGATGTGTTCCATGTAATGCCTGCATCAAAATTGATACTTCGTTCAGGCAAAAGATCAGGATTAGGCTCAAACAAGCCCCTGGATCCAAATAGTTCAAAAAAAGACGGGTAGCGAACCTGCCGGGAAAAATTGGATTTCAAAATGATATTATCTGCTATTAAAATTTTTGCGCCTGCATAGAGGCCGATATCATCATGGGAGTATGTCTCAGAAATATTGTTACTGCCCCAGACAATGTCTCCTTTTCTCTCATCGGTGATTTTTTGGTATCTCAGGCCCGGGGTTATAAGCAGGCTATCTTCTAATAGAAAAAATGTGGTTTCCATGCTTGCAGAGTACTGGTTGCGTATACTTTTTTCATATATATCATCGGGATCAAGGAGGTTTTCAGGCCGGTACGACTCCCTGGAATATGACATTGAAAATGCAGAGAAACAAAGATCGTTTGACCATTCACCAAATAACCGCGTGCCGTAACGGTTGGTATGATACCTTGACTTTTGTCTCCCAAGTCCGATCTCGCCTTCACTGTCGTCATAGAGTTCTTTTTTGCGCGATGCTTCGGCCTCGATTGCGACCTTGAAAGGGGCGCTCCAGAGATTTTTCGTGTCTATTTTGATATTGGCGATATTTTGATTCGTTTGCAGGGACGTGGAAATATCATCATTGGCATAGTTGGGAATTCCCTGGTCCTTGTCGATAAATTGGTCCATCAGAATTAAAGAGATTTTATCCGTTACTGGGCATGAAACCTTGGCCAGGAAGTTGTTTCGCCTGACATACGCATTTTTCCGGGTTTCCCAAGTATCATCTGAGGGATCACCGATGAGGTTGTTATCCATCCTTATCTTGAAATTGTTCTTTGTATTCAAAAAATTACCCGATAATAGCCAGTTTATGTCACCCGGGATATCAGAAGATGCAAAAAAAGAAGATTGTATTGTATGAAAAGAACCATATCCTGCCGAGACTCTTGCGCTTGTCTTTTGATCAAATGAGCGGGTTTTAATATTTACAACACCACCCATTGCGGCATCAGGGAAATAAGCAGGTGCTGCTCCGCGATAAATCTCGATTGCTTCGATATCCGAGACAGAAAGGTTTTCCAGGTTGACTCCACCTCCAGAGGCGTCGTTTAACTTGATTCCATCCAGATAGACAGTTACCTGATCGGCGGAAAATCCCCTGATGCTGATGGTCGAAAAACTCCCGATGCCCCCTGATTCTCTAACCTGAACTCCTGTTTCCTTCTCAATAATGCTTGCCACTGTCTCTGCTTTACCTGAAAACTCGTTTCGATCCACAACTGAAAAGAATACCGGAGTAGTTTCCTTGTTAACATCACCAGTAGAAGTGTAAGATGCATCGTCCTTAACAGCCGTAACGATAATTTTATCCAGAACCACAGGGGCCTTATCGTTCGCGAATGCATATTTTTCTTCGTATGAAGATATTACGAGAGCACTAGAAATAAAAAATGTTATATGCATTGAAACAAGCATGGAAAATGATATGATTTTTTTTATCATTACTTTCACCATGAACACGTTCACACAATTTACCTCTATGCATCCCCTAAAAAAGGGACCAAAAAAAACGGGAAACCCGAGTGATCCCGGATTTCCCGTTTTTATCCGATGGACCTGCTAAAAAAATTTGTTTATTTTGCAAGATCCAGCATGTAACTTCCCGAACCGCGAAGACGTTACATGCAATCACCCATGCCGGGCCGGTATTCTGACTTCCGGATCAGCCTACTTTCCCGCGCCTTCCCGCCAAATTTCAGGCAGTGGCTCAATGCGGATTTCGTCCCCGGTCACAGCGGCGGGCCCGTCCCCGAATTACACGGGGTTCCCGTTTAAAGCCATAACGACTACCCGGACATGATTTACAACTTGTTACTTATTTCATAAAAAAATTCAAGTAAAATTTATAATTACCCGGATCTGTTAATGTTTCCAGTATTGCTGATACGCGGAGCAAAACTTCCGGAAATAAAAAGCCGCCACGTTTCTTCACGAATCCAGGGATTGTTTCGATGTCAAAATGACAAGTGTCCTTTTTTTCCGAGAAACCGGCAATTCATAGGGGATCGTTTTGATTACCCAATCCGTAATATTTACCGGTGATTTCAATAAAAGTTCCTGAATCTCCTGTGATGGATCCTTGCCTTTCATGACGATAATCTTTCCTCCGGGTTTAACCAGCGGACAGACCTGATGGAATAATTTAAATATTGAAGTATAAGCTCTTGAAATCGAACAGCAAAAATATTTGTTATATTTTTCT
>CAYVIE010000263.1:0-2523 GCA_964451355.1 uncultured Desulfobacteraceae bacterium | reverse complement strand
AGGCTGTTGGTATATTGAGACAACGAATCAACGCTGAAATATGAGGTAATAAACCGAGTTTGGCGGGAGGTGCACGAAATGAATGGCAGTGAAAAACAAATTAAATGGGCGATAGAATTAAAGCAATGGTTCAATGAAAATATTGCACCTATGACAGAAAAAGAAGTGCAATCAATATCTGAGTATCCAGAAGACGTTAATTACCCATTTTTCCGTAAGATGGTAAATGAAATTCTAAAATGCCAAAATGCAAGTATGTGGATTGAAAATTTCCAATACCCAGGCGCAGAGCATATTGATGAGTTGGTTATGTTATGTGAAGATCCAGACCAAGAAGACTGGGAAGATTTCAAAAGGATTTATCGTTTAAAATAATAACAAAGGAGGTATGAGAATGCACTTAAAATTACGGAACTACGAACTAGAAGATGATGTGGAAGTTAAAGTGATCCCAGACGGTTATGAGATTTTTGCAGATGCAGTTAAATCACACAATATAGACCCTACTGATTTTGCAAGTGCCGACTGGACTATGGGCGGTGGAATAATTGTTTATACCGTTTAAATAACACAACTAAAAAATATCATATCTAACACCGGCACAGCCGGGAAAGGAAAAAAATTGTGGAAAAACTCGAAGAAAAAAAATGCACAGAATGTGGAGAAAAATTTGATGTTAAATTTACCGAAATAGGGGGATTTTTTAAAAATCCTCTTTGCCCAACATGCACGGACAAATTAATTAATGGGGAATCAATATCAGATACCCCAGATCAACCGCCTCGGCCGGCACAGCCGGGAAAGGTGGAATTATGATTAACAAGTTAATAGATAAAGTGATAGAAAAAAGAGCTGGGCGGCTGGCTGAATTCCTCAGAGAGTTTGAGCCCGAATTTTTTGAGGAGCTTGCGGCACGAAATGAATGCGTCAGTGATGAAGCCATAGAGGAGGAAGTATGGCGCACAATAGACTGTGCGCCGATGGATGTTCAGCCAGTTATGATTGAATGGCTGGAGGATTCGATAGTTGATTGATATAATTATGAATGATAAATCCGGTCCAACCGGGAAAGGTGGAACGATGAAGAGAATCGCATTAACGGATGGAAGTGGGAGATGGTTTGATAAAGACAAAGCCGAGGCTTTCGATGAAGGCCAGGTGTGGGACGGTAGGAATAATATTTCTATGGCTACCGGCCAATTGACTGAACATGAGAGTCTCTATAGAACAGTGTCGGGTAAATGGGTGTTGCATTCATGGAGTCAGTATCCTGGTACTATGCCCAGATGGGAAATTGTTAGTGATGAATTTGCGGCCGGGTGGTTAATCACCAATGAGCACGACTCAGATGTAATTGCGAATTACATTGCAAAATTGGAAATCTAAACAACCGCCCCGTTTCGGCGGGGCAGGTCAATTAACACCGGCACAGCCGGGAAAGGTGGAATTATGAAATTCACAATAAACAGTAAAAAATATGGCACGATTACATTTTCACGGCCCGGAAATTATTATATCTATGTTAATCTTAATGGAAAGCCCGGCATATTAGGCCAGCAAATTTGTGAATATGGCGGCCTGTTGGGGTCTACAATAGGGACTACGTGTGATGACCAGGACGATTTTGAACAAATATGTCGCCGTTGGTGGGCAGCATATCTGCGAAAATATTAACATCGGCACAGCCGGGAAAGGGGAAAAATTATGATTAAATTATTTGTTATTTCCACTGCCAAAATAATATTCGATGTGGCTGTCATGGCGTTTATTATTTTTGGCGTAATGGCTGCCTGCCTGGGGCCGAAAATATTTGACATTATATTTTAATCAAGGAGGGCGACATATGAAGTTCAAAATTAAACCAGGGTTTAATACATCAACAATTTTATTTGAGGCAGAAGCCGAGTCGGCAAAGGAATGCATGGAGCTGGCTGTTATTAGAGGAGCGGATATAGCAGGAGCGTACCTAGCAGGAGCGGATTTGAAAGGAGCGTGCTTGGCAGGAGCGGATTTGAGTGGAGCAGTTCTAATCGGCGCAAATTTAACGAGAGCAGTTCTAATTGGCGTAAATCTAATAGGATCAAATCTGACCGGCGCGTGCATGAAAAAAGCAAAACTAACCAACGTGGATTTTGGAAGCGCAAACCTGTTAGGCGTGGATTTTGAGGACGCGTTCATGAGAGGCGTGAACCTCAGAGGAACGTATATGAGGGGCGTGAATCTAATGAAAGCGTACCTGGGAGAAACGGACCTGGCAGGCGTGGACCTGAGAGGAGTGAGACTAAGAGGAGCGGACCTGGGTTGCATAAAATTCGATGATTTAATGTGCATCACAGATTTGCAGGATGCAATTGATCTCGCTCCACTTATATTTGAAACATGGAAGACCAATGGTATGAGGAAAACCATCGAAAAGTTTGGTATGTATAAGATGCCAAATGAAGACAGGGCATTGATTTTGATGTGCCCAAAACTTATAGGGGGTTAGTGTTTTGTGATAGATCGTAAAGAAATCTGGTGGTG
>CAYVIE010000262.1:0-2563 GCA_964451355.1 uncultured Desulfobacteraceae bacterium | reverse complement strand
AGCCGCTTTCCGGCGAAGCGCAACGCAGCAGACGGACTTTTTACGGAGCCGTCATAAATGTTTAAGAATTTGTAGCAGATATTGAGTCTGTGTTTTGTTTGCGTTTTTGGCCGCCCGTATCTTGATTAAGGTATAAAGCATGAAGTCAGTATACAGCCGTCAACAGCCTGTCGGCTATATGGACAAGTGCCGCACGAACCATCCGATAGCAAGATTTAACACCAAGTGACTGTTTGTATCAAGATGCCCGCAGTGCCCACTTTCAGGAACAAGAAAAAGCCTTTTTTCGCACGTGAGTTTTTCAAACAGCATGCGGGCTGATTCCGGCGAATCGATCCGGTCTTCTTGGCCGTGCAATACAAAGGTGGGAGCTTTTATCAGGTGGACCCTGTTTATTGTATCTACAAAAGCGCAGCCAGATGCGCCTGGAAAGGGAAGTGATGCGTAAGCCTGATTCAGCTGTGGATCTGAAATTATCTCATTGTTTATACGTGGGTCATGAGCGCATTTTGCTTTGTGAAGAACAAAGGTCATGTTCAGGCGCAATTGCCTGCCGGTCAGTCTTTTTGTAACTTTGCCTGCTCCAACGAGGATCTTGAAAAAGAGTGTATCGATAAATCCCATGAAATTCCTGACAGTGGCGTCAAGTGTGACTATTGCTCTTGGCCTCTGGTCTGTGGCTGCTGCCTCAAGGACAGCGGTTCCGCCGGAAGAAAAACCGAAAAGCCCGATTTTTGCTGTATTTATCCTGGAATCATTTGCGCAGAAATTCATGGCGGCATGAACCGCCTCTTTCCATGAAGGTATATCCACGCAGTATCTACATCCATTACTTCGGCCGTGCCCGGGCATGTCGGGTACAAGGGCGGCAAATCCCTTGGCGGCAAAACATGTGGCAAACGAATGGAATTTTTCCTTTGTTTCAAACGCACCGTGGCACAGGATTATTACCGCAGGTTTTTCATTTTTTTCGGGCAGGAAGAGATCAGCCGCAAGTTGAAGTGAGCCGTATTCTATCCGGCATGAATCGATCCTGGCCATATCCATCTCCTGCTTTTGAGGCGGATCATTAATGACGGCTCCGTAAAAAGTTCATCAACCGGCCGAGGACGGTTTAGCCCCGGCCGGGGGTTGGGGTGGAACCATTTGAATTCATTTCAAAATGTTATTTTACCTTTATACCCGGTTTTACAACACGATCGAACACGGCCAAAGCACACTCGCCATCATGGGTCGCCGCTAAGAGCATACCCTCTGACTTTATGCCTCTAAGGGTTGCAGGCTTGAGGTTTGCCACAAGAATCACTGTTTTTCCAATAAGTTGAGATGGTTCATAATATTTTGCGATTCCTGCTACCACTGTTCTTTTCTCATCACCTAAATCAACCTCAAGAACAAGCAGCCTGTCGGCTTTGGGATGTTTCCTGGCCGAGATCACCTTTGCGGTTCTCAGATCGATCTTTGCAAAATCATCAAGGCTGATCTCCGGGTCTGTGGCCGTGGCCTTAGTCTTTTCCATGCCAGAAGGAGTTTCGTCTTGTGTTTGAGAACGTGGCTCAGTAATCCTTGGAAACAAGGCGATACCCTTTGGGAGCTTGAGGCTGGCGGGCAATACACCCCAATTCTTTATTGTTTCAATAAGATAAAAATCTTTTTCGTCATCGAGCCCGAGGTGTTTTTGCATGAGTCTCGCGGCCTTGGGCATCACGGGATAAATGAGCCCTGACACAACCCGAAGGCCTTCAAGAAGGTTGTATATTACGGCAGCGAGTTGGGGCCTTGTCTCCTTTTTTTTGGCCAATTCCCAGGGAGCTGTTGTATCGATATACCTGTTCATCCTACCGATGAAAGCCCATACGGCAGACAATGCTTTGTTAAAGGCGAATGCTTCCATTTCACTGACATAAGTGTCAATAGCCATGAATGCATCCTCCTTCAGGCCGAGTTCAAATTCTTTTTCTATTCCGGGGTCGACTTCGGGGATTTCCCTTTTGAAATATTTCGAGAACATGGCATGCACCCTGGAAAACAGGTTTCCAAGGTCATTCGCAAGATCAGAGTTTATCCTGTGTATGATGGACTCTTCGGAGAAATTGGCGTCGAGCCCGAAGGTCATTTCGCGCATCAGGAAATACCGTATCTGGTCGGTCCCGTAACTATTTTTCAGATAGACGGGGTCCACAACGTTTCCAAGGGATTTGGACATCTTGGCTTCATCTACATTCCAGTATCCATGGACGTGAAGATGCCTGTATGGTTCCAGTCCTGCGGCTTTGAGCATTATGGGCCAGTATATACCATGAGGTTTCAGGATGTCTTTGGCCACTATATGGTGGGTATGAGGCCAGAACTTTTTGAAATTCTCACCATCAGGGTAACCGAGCGCCGAGATATAGTTTATCAATGCATCAAACCACACATATGTAACGTAGTTGTCATCAAAGGGCAGGGTTATTCCCCACTGAAGGCGTGTTTTAGGCCTGGATATGCACAAATCTTCCAGAGGCTCTTTCAAAAAGGCCAGCACCTCGTTCCTGTACCGTTCCGGCTGGATGAAATCCGG
>CAYVIE010000261.1:0-2574 GCA_964451355.1 uncultured Desulfobacteraceae bacterium | reverse complement strand
CCGGGTTTGCTGCCAGGCGGCTGTGAAAAATGCCCTCAGGGTCCTGGAGATCAATCCTGAAGCGCAGATTTTTGTGCTTTACAGGGATATGCGTACATACGGTTTTTACGAGGATTATTATCGCGAGGCAAGGAAGCGCGGGGTCAAGTTCATACGCTATGACCTGGAGGAAAAGCCAACGGTAAAGCCGGAAAGTGATAAGCTTTCGGTTACCGTCAAGGATCCCACCCTGGGAAGGTATGTTGAGATTATGGCTGACATGCTGGTTCTCAGCACTGGTTTCATTGCGGACGATGAAACCACGGAAGACTTGTCAATGATATTTCATATTTCCAGGTCTGCGGACGGATATTTTCTTGAAGACCATATAAAACTCAGGCCAGTGGATATGGCTGTACAAGGGGTGTTTGTGGCAGGGACAGCGCATGCGCCCAAAACCATTCCAGAGGCCATAACACAGGCAAAGGCCGCTGCGGGCAGGGCGAGAACATTGCTCGCCAGGAAGGTAATCAACCTGGGGGCGGTGGTAGCAAAGGTTGATGGTGAAAAGTGCGCCGCATGTCTTATCTGTGTGAGGGCCTGTCCTTTTGACATTCCTTTTATCAACACAGAAGGTTATTCAGAGATCGATCCGGCAAAATGCCATGGATGTGGTATCTGTGTAGCTGATTGCCCGGCAAAGGCGATAAGTTTAATGCAATACGAGGATGAGCGAATCCTTGCCGATATAGATGGTATATTTGAAAGGGTTAACTGATGGATAAATTCGAACCTGAAATAGTAGCCTTTTGTTGTCATTACTGTGCATATACGGCCGCTGATATGGCCGGAAGCAAGAGGTTGTCATATCCTTCCAATGTGAAGATAATCAGGGTTCCGTGCACTGGAAGGGTTGATGCGCTTCATATCATGAGAGCCTTGCAGGACGGAGCCGACGGAGTATATGTGGCGGGTTGCCTGGAGGGTGATTGCCACTTCAAAACCGGTAATATTCGCGCAGCCAGACGGGTTGAGCGTGTTAAAAAGATTCTCGAGGATATCGGTCTGTCAGCCGAGCGTGTTGAGATGTTCAACATGTCTGCGGGCATGGGTGAAAGGTTTGCGCAGGTAGCATACGAGTTTACTGAAAAGATAAGGGAGCTCGGGCCCAATCCTGTTAAAACATCAGCGCAGGACAGAGATCTTGCCGCGGGGTGAAAATGGCCTATCCTGTTTTGTTTTCAAAGGAGCTGAAACAATCCGGAACAGGGTATTACCGGTCAATGAACTTTCGGTGGATTAAAGAGAAAGTCTCTTCTGACAGCAACAGGTATCTGTTGCTGGTGATATGGTATTGTGCCCGGCATATGGGTTTTTATGAAAATAAGCTGGAGATATAAAAATGATAACTGCTGTACAAAAACCGATGGATGAGATTATTGCCTATGTTTCGCCTTATGACCGTATCCTTCTTGTGGGATGCAACGAGTGCGTAACTGTTTGTTCCGCCGGAGGGCGAAAAGAAGTCGGATTATTGTCATCCGCCTTGCAAATGCATTTCCTGAAAAAGGGAAAAACCCTTGAGGTAAAAGAGATTACCCTGGAGCGGCAGTGTGATCCTGAATATGTCGAGGAACTGGCACGGATGGTCGATTCCGTCGATGCCATAGTATCCATGGCATGCGGTTGTGGTGTCCAGACGGTGGCGGCAAGATACAGGGAAAAACATGTTTATCCGGCAGTTAACACGACTTTCATGGGGGCGTCCGAACGCCAGGGGGTGTGGGCGGAACGCTGCCAGGGTTGTGGTGACTGTGTCCTCGGGATCACCGGTGGAATCTGTCCGGTGGCACGGTGTTCAAAGAGATTGTTAAACGGCCCGTGCGGCGGTTCGACCAGGGGTAAATGCGAAATCGATCCCAATGTAGATTGCGCTTGGCAGCTTATCTGGGATCGATTGAAGGCTTTGGGACTTGAAGATCGCTACGAGGAGATAATGGAGGCCAAGGACTGGCGAGCCAGCCGTGACGGCGGTCCACGTAAAATAATAAGAGAGGATCTGGCATCATGAAAACGGAAAGCAGACTTGAGAAAGTACTGGCATCGGGTAACCTGGCGGTGACTTCCGAGTGCGGTCCGCCAAGGGGGGCCAGGCCTGAAAAGATAAAGGAAAAGGCGGAAATGCTCCGGGGGTATGTTGACGCTGTCAACGTGACCGACAACCAGACGGCAATGGTCAGGATGTCAAGCTGGGCTGCATGCATTATCATCAAGCAGATGGGTATGGAGCCTGTCTTACAGATGGTTACGAGAGACAGGAACCGCCTTGCAATGCAGTCTGATATCATCGGCGCATATTCCCACGGGATAAACACCATGCTATGTCTTTCCGGGGATCACCCCCATTTCGGGGATCATCCAATGGCGGCCAATGTTTATGACATAGATTCAGTTCAGCTTGTCCAGATGGTTGTCAAGATGAGAGATGAAGGCAAGTTCCAGGGCGGCAAGGATATAGATAATCCTCCAAAAATGTTTGTTGGTGCTGCTGCCAATCCATTTGCCGATCCCTTTGAGCTGAGAGTTATGCGCCTT
>CAYVIE010000260.1:0-2595 GCA_964451355.1 uncultured Desulfobacteraceae bacterium | reverse complement strand
GCCAAAAGAGCAAAATATGGCCAGAATCTTTTAGACCTGCAAGGCCAGGCAAGCAGAATGGTCAATAACATGGTGCAGATATTTTCAAACTTAAACGCGCAAAAAGCAGAGATGGAGGCGGACTCTATCTTCACCGCAGACGATATCGCAGAAGTGGATTCTATCCGCCTTGCCCTTGCAGAAGCTATAGCAACTGCTATACTCGCAGGCGATGAGGACGTAAAGGCAAATATAGTCTCAAAACTGACGGCATAAAATCATGGCTTTCCCTGATGGCTGGACAAAAAAACGCTCGATAGAGCTTCCTGCGCCCAACAGCGCCTTGATAGATTTCCCTGTATGCCTCGACCTGACCGTATACAGTGCCGATTTCGCTGACATGAAACCAGACGGGGGAGATCTCCGGTTCACATTCGACGAAGCCGGAACAATCCCGCTCAACCGTGAAATCGTTGACACGTCTAACCCACTGTCAGAGATATGGGTGCGTATAGGTAGTTACTCTGCTACAGGTACAACTACTATTTGGGTATGGTGGGGAAACCCGTATGCTGCAGAACCAGGCCCTGACGACCCAGACCACGGCAGATACGGGGTATGGAATAACGATTATAAACTTGTAAGTCATGATGGAGGGTATACAGACAGCACGGGCAATCAAAACAACGGTACGCCGCACGGCGGAATCATCGGCGGCAAAACGAGCGGCAAGATCGGTGCGGCGACTGATTTTGACGGGATAGACGATTATTTTGTAATTCCACATAACACGTCACTGGAAACCCCCACACAGATTACCTTCAGTTCATGGATAGACAGAGCCGATACATCCTCTTTACATACATACGTATCCAAGATGGACGGCACCAACGGGCTCGGGCCTGGGTTTGCATCGTTCGTCAGATCGGGCAATAACAAGCGGGTTAACAGGATAAACGGAGCGGATGCTACAGACACAGTAGATAACCCGCTTGGATGGCACCTTTATACTATGACCATCACTGAGGATGTAGATGTTAAAAACTATACTGACGGTGTCCTGGTTCGTTCTCCAATGGCTATTTCCGGAAGAATATTGGACAACACCGGAGATTTATACATTGGTTACTATGGTTGTTTGTCCGCATACCCTATGCACGGAAAACTTGATGAAGTCCGCTTGGCCACAGTTGAACTTTCCGCGGACTGGATCACTCATGAATACACGAATCAAAACGATCCAGCGAGCTTTCCATCATCTATCGGCGATGTAATAACCCTCTCTGCACCCAAACCCTTCCGTCCCATTGTTTTTTTATATTGAAAGTATCGTCAAAATCATAGCCCAAGGCGTTCGCAAAAGATTCAGGGATGGCCGGGGCCGGAAAGAGCCCTTCTGGGCCAGCTAGAATTGTCTATGCAAAAGATGATCTTCGATTTAACTTTATTCCATGGCCTGATTTTTCCGTGAAAATCATACCGGAGCATGAGTGTAAGACGGTCATGGCTCAATGTTTGAAAATGATTGACAACAATCATAAAAAGTTTAGTTTTGTTGACAATGATTTAGGAAAGCAATATATCTTAATACAAATAGACCCTTTTTATTCATATTTGAGTTTAATGGATAAATTCAAAACATTATATGAAAAGACAAGATTATGTTGAAGAAAAAAAGACATATATGCCATGCTATGGGCAGCGTCATGGATATTGCGCCAAGCACAGATTACATGCAATATGTTCCCAATGATCCCATAGAAAGGCGTATCCAGCGCCATTTTGAAAAGACTGGCAACTCAATAAAAGTAGCTATTGATAGGTTAGCAGCCGGGCATGGGAAAAAATCTTCCTATCCTGGAGCATAATATCAGATTTATTAGCCATATAAAAAATGAAATATCTATCTGAAATTGGGGCTAGACATAGATTTAGGGATCCTTTATTTGGATATGTCTGGTTGACGGACCAAGAATGTAAAATTGTTGATACCCCTTTATTCCAGCGCTTAAGAAGAATACACCAGTTAGCATTAACAAAATATGTCTATCCAACCGCAGAACATTCTCGCTTTGTTCATTCGTTAGGAGTCCTGCATTGTGCTACGGTAATCTTTACTGGACTATTTGAGCATCAACTTACCGAGTTGTCTGTGGCGCATGTGATTCGTATGCTCAAATTATTACGATTTGCAGCCCTTCTTCACGATATAGGACATCTTCCTTTTTCCCACGCAACAGAGAATGCTTTGTTAGAATCTGTAAATCATGAGGATGTTAGCCAATATATTATAAGACATTATCAACCTATAGTAGATATTTTGGAAGAGGATGCACCTATTGTAGCTTCAATTTTGTCATCTAAGGTCAAAAAGAAATATAAAATTCTTCATGAAATTATTTCTGGTAATTTAGATGCCGATAGAGCTGATTATTTATTAAGGGATTCTTATTATTGTGGAGTTAAATATGGCGAATACGATTTTGTGCGTTATGCGCAAGCTTTCGGTGCAAGGGAGATTGACAATTATCTCAGATTAATTGTTAATGAGAGAGATATATTTGTAGTAGAATCATTCTTGGTGGCAAGGTATCATTATACTTTGCAAGTTCCGTA
>CAYVIE010000259.1:0-2652 GCA_964451355.1 uncultured Desulfobacteraceae bacterium | reverse complement strand
GCCTTGGTCTGTGTTCCAGCCTCCGCCAGCCAGGAAACCAGGAAACCATCAAAGAAAAGTGAAAGGAAATGATGGCTGATACAAAAAACCAGGGTATTTCCAAACCCTGGAAACAGGGTCGACTGGAGCGCCACCGAAAGAGGAAGGGTTTTCTGAGACCCCAGGAATATAATGCTTTCCCTGTTTCCCGGACCTCTGCCTGATATGTAAACAAGCCCGAATGCCGATCCAATCAGGCAAAGATGAAACGCAAGAGCGGCGATACAAATTTTTACAAGGTCAGCGCCAAATATTTTTTCATGGTTACCTAGCAAAGAAGCACTCATCCAGACTATACCGATAACCAATACCTGGTTTATCTTATTTATTGTGCTTGTATCCAAGAGATTGCTGATTCGCCCGGATGTCGACGCTTTGAGAATTACTTTCAAAAAGCTCCCGGCAGCCAGGGGCAATACAACAATGAGCAATAGCGTCCTGACCAGTTTCGTTGCAGGGATCATAATGCTTAACATACCGGAATAATTTGAAAATAGATATCCCAGGGTGATAGGTATGGTGAAAATGCAAAGCAAGTTGGAAACAAAGGTTATCAGGAGAGCATGTATGCGGTTCCCGCCTGATGCTGAAGTCATCACAATCCCGCTGCTCAATGTGGTGGGCATGGCGGTCACAAGAAACAGACCGGCGACCGTTTCCTTGCGGAAAAAGCCGGTAGTTGAAAAAAAGTATGCATAAACAGGAGCGACAACAAATATCAGCCCCAGGGCGATCAAAAGACCGGGCATATCTGCGGCTGCTCTTCTGGCTTCCATTGTGTCTATCATGAGACCTGAAAGAAAAAATATTACAAATATGGACAGTTCAATACCGCTATATTCTTTCAGCATTATACCTGTTGTGCTGATATAGCCGGTTGGATCATAGCAGACACCCATCATCACCATAAAAAGGCCTGAAACGAACCAATACCTGCCTGTATATTCCAGGAAAAGCTCCAATAATCCATGTCTAATATGCTGTTTTGCATTGCTTATCATTTTATATTCATTTATGGATTTTTTACCGTGAGACTCAAGGGGTCGGATTTAATAAGGTTAAATAAGAACGCAGTTTTCATGTATCAAGATGTTCATTCTTACCAAATATAATAAATCAGTGGTAACAAAATGCAGCTAAAACGCTTGGAAATAATAGGCTTCAAATCATTTGCGGAGCGCTGCATCATAGAGTTTTCCCCCGGAATCTCGGCAGTTGTGGGTCCCAATGGATGTGGAAAGAGCAATATCATCGATGCAATAAAATGGGTAATGGGGGAGCAGAGCATAAGGCAACTCAGGGGCAAATCCATGGGCGACGTCATATTTGCCGGAACTGAAAAAAAAGCCCCTGTCAACATGGCAGAAATAACATTAACCATATCAATGGAGAACAATGAAGACAAAGAGACTTCTTCCATCCATTACCCTGAAATAGAAATAACCAGACGGCTGTACCGTTCAGGAGAAAGCGCTTATCTCATAAACCGCCAACCATGCAGGCTCAAGGATATACAAGACATCTTCCTGCGTCATGGTATCAGTACAAAATCATGCGCGATTATACAACAGGGAAGCATTTCAGCCATAACTGAGGCTTCGCCTGAAGAGAGGCGTTCTTTTATCGAAGAAGCAGCTGGAATCCTCAGGTATAAAACCAGAAAGCAAGAAGCCTTGTCAAAACTCAAGGTTGCCGAGCAGAATCTTGTACGCATAAACGATTTGATAGACGAGCTTAAAAAAAGAATAAATACCCTTGCAAGGCAAGCTGGAAAGGCCAGGAGATATAAGGAGAAAAAAGAGCGATTAAAAACCGTAGATACACTGGCGGCGGTTTTTTACCACGAAGACTATTCCCAACGGATAAAAAAGACGCAGACCCTGCTTGCCCAGGTACGTAAAGAAAGCTCACTAAGCCTGACCCAGATGGAGGAGCTTGAAAAGGCGATCTCGGACGCTCACAAACTGAGGGACGAGAAATCTTCCCGTATTGAGCAGCTACGTATTGAGCGGGGAAGACACAGACGAAAAATCGACCGGACCGAGTCGGAGCTTTCTCACCTTGAATCAGAAAGAAACAGGCTTAAACAAGAGATCACGACACTTACTGAAACGCTATCCAGGTTGCATGATAAACAAAATAAAATCCAGCTTGAAAAAAAGGAGACTGAACTAGAACTCAAAGTCCTTGAAACCGAAAAGCAAGCCTTATGTGAAAACATAAAAAAGAAATCAGATCATGTAACCGGATTAAGAAAAAAAAGGCTTGATGCTGAAAAGAACCTCGAGTCTGCCAAAAAACTTCTCATGGAGTATATGGCGAGGAAAGCCGCGTGTGAAAACGTGGCAAAGAGTTCTGCTGCTTCAAGAACAAATATTGAAAAAAGACTGCAGGAACTGGAAAGGGATCAAAAAAAATCCATAAAGGAGCTTGATCTGCTCCAAAAGGAAATCAGGGACTACGATGTAAAGACAGACAGGATAAAGAAGGAACTGGAAAGTTTAAAGAAAAAAAGGACCGACCTTGAAGCTGAAATAAATGAGCAATCAGGATTGCTTGCAAAGGCGGCCCGGGAATTCAGAGATCTGCTTTCCAGAAAGCATGCGGCCAAAT
>CAYVIE010000258.1:0-2662 GCA_964451355.1 uncultured Desulfobacteraceae bacterium | reverse complement strand
GGGGTTTATCCCCGCCCGCTTCGGCCACTCATGCTGCCAATAACGATAATATTTATCCCGGATGCACGAAGGCAATCAGGCAGTACATCATAAATTTTTATAAAAAATCTCATTCCGGGGAAAAGAGGCATCATATCCTTTGGAATATCCTTATGTTTCGGGCCTGGTCGGAAAATTGCCTGTAGAGAAGCAAGCCAGGCAAGGCTCACGCATCGGTTGGTAATCCTTTTCTTCAATATTGCGCTTGAGCGCTTTTTTCAGCGTCACTTCCGAAGCCAGTGTGAAACGCTTTTCATGGCCAGAGTCATGGGGCTTTTAACGTCCTGCTGGTAAAGGTTCCCTCCAAAGTAGACTTTTTCGATTTTTACATCCTTGATCTTTTCTTTGGGTATCTTTGTAATATCAGTGTCTAACACAACAAAGTCAGCAGCCTTTCCTGTTTCAAGGGATCCGCGATCGTTTTCATCGAACGAGAGTATGGCGCCGTTTATGGTTTGCATCCTGAGTGCTTCTTTCACCCCTATGCTTAGCTCCAGGTTGGGGTGATTACACGCCGCGTGAATGCCTGCAATGGGGTCGGGAATGGTGCATGGAGCATCTGACCCGTTTGCAAAAACAATTCCGGCATCGAGCATCTTTTTCAATGGAATCATGGTATGCGCCCTGTCGCCGAGGATCGACTCCACGTATTCCATTGGTTCAAGCTCCCAGTAAAGGAACGGTGATTGAAGGGCAATGTGTATGTTCAGCCTTGCTGCCTTCTCGATTGCTTCATCACTCATCAGGTTTGCATGTATTATGATGTGCCTGTGGTCCTGCCGCGGGGCCTTTTCTATGGCATGTTCGAAGGCGGCAAGGGCCTGGTCCACTGCTGCGTCACCGATGGCGTGCAAGGCAACCTGAAGCCCGGCGCGGTGGGCTGATAACACAAAATCGCGCACGGTTTTGTCGTCATAAAACAGCATGCCCTTGTTGTTGGGATTTGTGGTGTATGGCTCGTTTAGTGCCGCATCCTCGGATCCGAAGCATCCGTCGAGCGCGCAGGCAAAGCAGCCGCCTATCCTTGGTAGCTTTCTCTTCAAGACTTTTTTGACTTCAAGGGTCTGGAAAAATATCCTGAATTCCTGCGGCAGCCCCAGGGCGGCAAAACGCATGGTATCCACGTCCAGATCCAGCGGAAAGCCCACTCCCTCGGCAGGATGAATCAGCACTATGCCGTTTTGCGCCATGCTATGACTTGCGGATATGAGGTTTGAAAAGAGCTGGGGAAGGGAGACAGATTTGGAGATATGGTTTACGGCTGCATAAAAGGCATCGAGGTAAAACCATCCTGTCTTGGCATCAAAACCCTGATTGTTGAATACCTTGCCGGGGAGCCTGGCGATGAGCGCGCTGTTTCCCACGGCGCCGTGCCCGTCGTACTTGACTATCATGAGGGGTCTGGACGTGATCCGGTCGAGATCGCTCTTTTCAGGCAGCCTTTTTTCCTTGAGGGTATGCGCGCTGCACCCGAAGCCCAGGATCACCTTTTCCTTGGGATGGTTCTGTTCATATTCGGCCACCATACCCGCAAGATCGTTTAAATCGGTTGCGTTGCGGCAGTCAAGCCCGGCGTTGAAGTAAGCATAGGAGGAGAAGTGGATATGCGTATCTGCAAATGCCGGAACAACACACCTGCCCCCAAGATCCATCCTTGGAGCAGAGATGTATTTTTCCGGCACCTTGCTGCCGGTGTAGACTATCTTGCCGTTTTCCTCGACGAGCACAGAGAAGTTGGAAAAATCTTTATCACATGCATAAAAGCTCGCATTTTCAAATACCTGCATATCCCTGTCTCCTTTTTTTGCATATTTTTGCCGGTGCCCTGTTTTTCTTTAGTGCATGGGGGTGATATGCCTGTCTCCTTTGGATGTAAGCCGGAGAGTTTCAGGTTCCTCCTTCAACGCAAATCATTCAACCCTGGATTTCGCAGAAAATGAAATGCCTTGCAACGTGTAATCTACATAACAATATTTCCATGGCATTTCAAAGGGTTCGTTGATACCATTTGATGATGCGTCAAAGTCCGGAGAGATATCTTTTATCGTAAATTTTCATGGCTGGCGGCAATCATATCCCTGTATGAAACTATGTCTGTTTTTCACCCTGGCTACGGATGCCTTTTCGCGGTAAGCTCGGCATTTATGGCGTGGCGAGCCGGTAAGGGGCGGTAGAGGTAATGCGGTAATAAGGATTTATATGGAGGACAAGCTAAATGAATTTTCTTAAACTGGTTAGAAGATTATATATCAAGTCGACTGATTTTACGCGTGGCTATCAAGGTAAGGACAAGAAACTTGTCAGTTTTTATAAGGCATGGAGTTACTGCTATGATTTTTCTGTCTCCCTGGATCCTGCTTATCGCAGGGAGATGAAAAGGATGATAGATTTGACTGTAAGACCAGGAGACACAACACTTGATATTGGGTGTGGGACAGGCATCAGTACGTTCTATGCTGCAAAGACCGCCGGCAAAGTCATAGGGATAGATTTGAGCGCTGATATGGTCCGGAAGCTTGAGAAAAAAATCAGCCGTCAAAAATCAAAAAATATTGAAGTCATAGTCGGCAGATTCCCTGAAGCATTGCCTGAAAATATCAATTTTGACAGTATCATCAGTTCG
>CAYVIE010000257.1:0-2689 GCA_964451355.1 uncultured Desulfobacteraceae bacterium | reverse complement strand
AACTCTCCCTGGGAATATAAGGAAATAACCCCATCGAGCTCTGATATCAGTTCGATCTTGTAGGGATCCTGGGCGAAACGGGCCATGGCCTCATCCTTGGACAGCTCCTCCCTTTTAATAGGAAGCTTTGCATCAACGATCCTTTTCATTTCGGCCTCGATTTTCCCGAAATCCTCTTCCGACACAGGGGGCATATCAATATCGTAATAGAAACCATCTTCTATGACAGGACCTATTGCGAGTTTTGCTCCGGGATAAAGGCGCAAAACAGCCTGAGCAAGGACATGGGCCGCTGTATGACGCATGATCTCAAGGCCTTCTGCATCATCCATGGTAATGAAACGGATCGCGGTATCAGACGTTATGGGAGACATAAGGTCAACCACTTTACCGTTAATCTGCATGGCGACGCATTTTTTGGCGAACCTGCCTGATATGCTCTTTGCAACGGCGAACCCATCGACCCCGCGTTCAAACTCTTTTACAGTACCATCCGGAAATGTGATATTGATCATTGACTCACCATCCTATTGAGTTTAGGATCAGTTAAATAATCATAACAATCTTGAAGGCTTTTATCGTAATGTTTATTATCGGTTACCTTTAATAAAAAGCAAAATCACCCCTGGTTAAAGAAAATCTATCAGCTTATAAGTACTTGATATTCAGTTCCTGGACTTGCATGAAAAACTGAACCGACTTGGAAACTAATGAAACCTGCGAATTACGTCAAGGAGAAACTCCCGGAGCAATATGGCCGCCTTAGGAGGCATGATGTTGCAACGCCGGAATGGATAGAAACGCAATCCGGGCTCAATGCGCTGGCCAAAAAACTATGTAACGAAATTACCATCGGCGTGGACATGGAAGCAGACTCGTTTTTTCATTATCACGAAAAAGTCTGCCTCATACAACTCGCTACGGACAAGGATGTCTACGTGGTAGATCCTTTAGCTATCAAAGACATGTCACCGCTAAAAGATATCTTTTCAAACCAGGACATAACAAAAGTCTTCCATGGCGCGGACTACGACATACGCTCGCTGTACAGGGACTTTGGCATAGAAGTGGAAAACCTTTTCGATACCGAGGTGGCAGCGAGGTTTCTTGGATATACTTCCACAGGCTTGGATGCTCTTGTTCTCCGGTTTTTCGGTGTCACCCTGGACAAGCGTTTTCAGCGCAAGGACTGGTCTGTGCGCCCTCTTGACCCCGAAATGATACGTTATGCCGCATACGACGTCTTCTTCCTGCTCCCTCTATACAATAAACTTCGCAAAGAACTCATACAAATGGGTCGTATAGGGTGGGTAAAGGAGACGTGCCGTGAGTTGGAAAAAGTACGGCCGGTAAAGCCCGGTCCTGATACTCCTCTTTTTGCCAAGTGTAAGGGCGCGGGGAGACTTTTACCCCGTGAACTGGCCGTTTTGGAAGAACTATTAAAATTCAGGAACCAAATCGCAAGCAAGAAAGACCGCCCTCCCTTCAAGATCATTTCAAACAAGGCCCTGATCGCCCTTGCAAAAAAACGCCCGGCAAATATGAAAGCCTTGAAAAAATCAGGAATTCTTTCCGACAAACAGGTAAACATGTATGGTACACGTATAATCATGGCCGTGCATAAGATATCAGGCCTTCCTGACGAGGCGATGCCGGTATATCCCAGAGCCAAACCCCAGAGACCTGCTGCACCTGTTTCTTTAAGAATACGAAAACTAAAGGAATGGCGTAACAAAAAGGCCAAAAGCCTTGGTATTGATCCCTGCCTGGTTTTAAACAAGCAGGCCATGCATGAAATAGCCGAAAAAAACCCCTCCTGCCATAATGATCTGAAGGAGATCAAGCAGTTGAAAGAATGGCAGAAAAAGGTATTCGGCCGCGAAATATGCGATGTGATAAGAAAAAAGGAAAAAACATGAGAACAGAAGAAATCGTCTCATATTCATGCGGCCAAGGATACAAAATCAAGGGATGCTTATGCAAGGCGGCACCCGGAAAGGTGGCGTTGATTGCGCATCCTCATCCCCTCTACGGTGGCGACATGAATAACAACGTGGTAACAGAGGCCGCCCACGCATTCATGGATCAGGATTTTTCAACATTGAGATTCGATTTCAGGCTCCCACAACCGGAATCCGAGCCCTTCGCCATTCCTGAATCAGCCATAGAGGATCTATTGTGCTCTTGCGATTTCCTTGAATCACAGGGGATGAGAAAAATAACTGCCCTGGGCTATTCATATGGCGCATGCGCCGTGGCCCACGCCGCCTTTCTTGAAAAAAGGATACATGACTCTATCCTTGTAGCGCCACCTGTCACTCTTATGGAATTTCCGGCCGGTGAAATACCAGGGCTTTCACTGGTCATTTGTGCTGAAAACGACCAGTTCGCTCCACCAGGCGCAGTAGAGCAGAAAATAATCGCAAAAAACAAAAACACCGCGCTGGAGGTCATAGAAGGTGCAGATCATTTCTTTTTTTCAAAACCAGGTGCTATCAGGGCTGTTCTTTTAACATACCTGAACCGCCCGACGTAATGGACTATCACCTTATGGTTGCCTTCGCGCATCCGGCATACGGGAAAAGTGCTGATGGATCCAGCTTCATTCAAGAAAGAAGTCCCTCATGAAACAAATAGCAGCATAAACCCTGTCTGCTCATTGATACATCATGCCAGAACTGGAAATACG
>CAYVIE010000256.1:0-2757 GCA_964451355.1 uncultured Desulfobacteraceae bacterium | reverse complement strand
GCCGATGCGATGAAGCAAAGGTGTAACGGCGGAATGTGGCAGTCATCCAAGCAGGATTTTTATTAGGCAAGCAGGTTTAACTTCCGTGCTGAAATCACTTCACGGACGTCGGTGAAGTGAAATTATCCGATTATGGTTTTATATATTTTTTTTGGGGTGTATCTTGCATTTTACATGCAGATTCAGATTTCATCGTTATTGGCGGCTTGAAAGGCCGAAGCGGGCGGGGGTAAACCCCGCCCCTACGTTTTGCCGGGGTGTATTGTGGAGGTGTGTCATGTTTTCCTCATGTGGTCCGTAATCCCGTGCGGATGTGTATGAAAAAATGTATATGGCGTATATGGCGTTTTGAGTATTGCCTGGCAATGGATATTTTTGTATTTTCCACAGAGGTTAATCCGGGAAACCGGCAGTCGATTTTAATATGAATGCCGCGGTTGATAGTTCTTTTGATAGGCATACAATGCAAAAGGAGTCGGGGACCATGAAGCATCATGGTGTGAAAGGCGTATTTTTTCTTATTGTATTGGCCCAGGCGGTGTTTTTGTTTCTTTGTCCGGGCGTCCATGCCCGGGGTGGCTGGGCCGTGATCGTGGGTATTGATCATTATGCCAGGGATGAGATCAATCCCCTGGGGGGTGCGGAAAACGACGCCCGTTCCCTGGCCCGGTTGCTGCCGGATTCCATGAAGATCCCTCCTGATCACATTTTTTTGTATGCATCGGGCGCGGGCAAGGAGAGGAAGCCGACCATAGGGAATATCTTGAGCAGCCTGCGTTATGTGTCAAAGCATTGCAAGAAGGACGAAACCTTTGTTTTTGCTTTCAGCGGGCATGGTGTTTCTGTTGATAAAGGCCAGTTTTTGCTCACCTATAATACGGATCTGCGAGCCATTCCCAACACGGCCTTGAAGGTTGACGACCTGCGCGCAATGATCCAGGCCATCCCTGCGGCCAGAAAGCTTGTCATAATCGATGCGTGCAGAAATGATCCTGTTTCAGGGAGGGGAGACACGCCGAATCTGCTTTCAGAGGATTTTGCCCGGGGGATTTCTGTGGTACCCAAGGGCGGGGCGCTATCTGCCGGGGATGTTGCGTCTGCTGTCATATTTTCCTGCGGCGTGGGCCAGAGGGCCTTTGAATGGCCTGAAAAGAAGCGTGGATTTTTTTCATACTTTCTTGAAAAGGGGATTTCCGGGTATGCGGCGGACGATTCCGGAAAGGTCACCCTGGGCCGTCTTGTGGATTATATACAGAAAAAGGTGCCAGAAGCGGTTGAAAGAATACTCGGTGTGGAGCGCAAGCAGAAACCTTATGTCCTGATGGAGGGAAACAACCCCGGCTCATGGGTCCTTGCAAGTCTTAGCCCCCAGGAGCTTGCCGAACTCCGTAAGAAAATAAAGGAAGCCGGGAATGGCGGCCCATCTTTGCGCCCGGATTCTGCCTTTGACTCGGAGATAGCAAAACAGAGCAGTGAAATCGATTCACTGGACTCAAAGATAAGGGAAATGAAAACCAGGATGAGCCAGGGTGCATTTAAGCCTGGAGACAGCATAGAAAAGCTTTTTGCCCTGGCGGACAGGAAGAAAAAGCTTGTGGCCGAGCAGAAAAGGCTTTTGCAAAAAAAATACCTCGAGCTTTCAGCAGCCCTTGAGAAGTATTTAAACAAGTACCAGGAGATTGCATCCGATCCTGCAACAAAAGATATGGCCCCGGCGTTATGGGCGGCCATGAAAAAAAGTTTCCCGGAGTTTTTGGAGAATGTGTCCCAGGGAGACATACGTGCGGCAAGAATCGCCATATCCAAGAAGGTTGGAACCTGGACCGATCCTGTAACCGGCATGGAGTTTATATGGGTGCCCGGGGGATGTTTCATGATGGGGCAGACCTTGCAGGAAAGGGAATGGCTTATAAAAAGGTTCGGCCAGGAGGATTATGATAAGTATATGAATGATGAAAGGCCCTGCCACGAGGTTTGCGTTGATGGATTCTGGCTGGGAAAATATGAGGTGACCAGGGAGCAGTTTGCCAGGTTTGTTGCGGCTATCAGTTATAAGACAGATGCTGAAAAGAAAGGTACGGCATGGATATATACCGAGGGGTTTTTCGTATGGAAATGGAAGCAGCTTTCAGGATATAACTGGAGAAAAACAGGTTATCCTCAGAGGGATGATCATCCTGTTGTGTGTGTATCCTGGAATGACGCCAATGCATTTGCAGATTGGCTGTCAAAGGAGACAGGCCGGAAGTTCAGGCTTCCCACCGAGGCTGAATGGGAGTATGCAGCGCGTGCCGGCTCAGATGGGATTTTTTTCTGGGGAAACGATGAGTCCATGGCATGTGTTTATGCGAATGTGGCTGATAAGGGGCATGATTGGAAGTTTTATTTTCCTTGTGATGATGGGTTCAAGTTTACTGCTCCTGTGGGGAGTTACAAGCCAAATGCATTCGGGTTATACGATATGTTAGGGAACGTGTGGGAGTGGTGCGCCGATATATATGCCTCAGATGCTTACAGCAAACATGCACGTGATAATCCCATATATGAGGGTGGCGGGAGCTGCCGGGTGGGACGCGGCGGCAGCTGGGACGACTACGCGAGGAACTGCCGCTGTGCGCTTCGCTACTGCGATTCGCCCGGCAACAGGAACGTCAATCTGGGCTTTCGCCTCGCGAGGACGCCTTAGGTTTTGGATTTTTACTTTTTTACCTTTTGCAAGGCGGCCTTGGGGCAGGTGCGGGGTATGGGGTTTTACAG
>CAYVIE010000255.1:1331-2765 GCA_964451355.1 uncultured Desulfobacteraceae bacterium | reverse complement strand
TAGATATTTCTCCTATGATAGCACTCCTTGCCATAATCTTCGTCCAGCAATTCCTTGTCATGAGTCTTAAGCAATTGGCGTTTTCTCTGATGCGTCCGGTTTGATACGGCTGATAACGTGCGTCGTTTTTTTCAGAATTTTAAGAGCGGGGGGGATTCATGGCGAAAATAGATGCCTTTTTCAAACTGATGAATGATCAGGGAGCATCGGATTTGCACCTTGCCGCCGGGGAACAGCCAGCGTTGAGGATCAGGGGGGATATAGAGCGTATCAAGTATAAGCCCCTGTCCAACGATGACTTGCGTGCTATGCTTTATGAGATAACACCCGAAGACAAGATCAAGCAGTTTGAAGAAACCGGTGATATAGACTTCGGCTATGAAATTCCCGGACTTGCCCGCTATCGCGCCAATCTTTTCATGCAGAGAAACGGGATAGGAGCGGTTTTCCGCCAGATACCCACAACCATCATGACAGTCGAGCAACTGGGATTACCACCGGTGGTGGCCCGCCTTGCTTCATTGCCCAGAGGGCTTGTGGTAGTCACTGGCCCAACTGGAAGCGGTAAGTCGACAACCCTGGCCGCTATAATCGATGAAGCCAACAGGCTCCGCAAGGATCACATAATCACAATAGAAGATCCCATAGAATTCGTTCATGAAAGCAAGGGGTGTCTGATAAACCAGCGCGAGGTAGGAGTTCACACCAAGTCATTTTCAGCCGCCCTCCGCGGAGCATTGAGGGAAGACCCGGATATCATCCTGGTGGGCGAAATGCGGGATCTCGAGACCATTTCCCTGGCTATCGAGGCTGCTTCTACTGGTCATCTTGTTTTTGCGACCCTCCATACCTCCAGCGCCATGAAGACCGTTGACAGGATAATAGAAGTCTTTCCTGCTGACCAGCAGGCCCAGATACGTTCAACACTGGCTGATGGCATCCGCGCTGTCATAGCTCAGGTGCTTTTCAAGAGGGTCGACAGGAAGGGACGTTGCCCTGCTTTGGAAATATTGATCGCCACCCCGGCCGTAAGGAATCTTATCCGGGAATCCAAGACGCATCAGCTCGCATCCGCTATGCAGACAGGAAAGAAATACGGAATGCAGATCCTTGACGATGCTATAATGGATCTTTACAATAAAGGATGGATCAGCGCTGACGAGGCTTACGCCAAGTCCAATGACAAGACCCGTTTCCGACCGCTTTTGAAGAAACCACCGGCAGATTTTACCGAAGCATGACAAACTGGATACTGGCGGTTTCAGCAGGTGGAATGCAAAAAAAGACGCTGCCTGCGGCATGATGATTCGCTTTATTTCTCTGTTTCAGTTTCGGGAAAAATATTTCAGGTGATTTTGGCCTGGCCGAGTGGTCATGAATCGCAAAAACCGGTATGTGACCGGCAGTATCCGGGGGGGATAAGATGAGAAAACC
>CAYVIE010000255.1:0-1321 GCA_964451355.1 uncultured Desulfobacteraceae bacterium | reverse complement strand
AAATAGATCATATATTGACATCGATGCTCGATTCCCAGCCGAGCGTCTCCGACCTGAACCTGACCGTGGGAAAACCGCTGCAGGTTGAATCTTACGGCCAGCTCGTTCCGGTTGAAATGCGTCCGCCCATAAAGACCTTGACCCCCTTTCAGACCGAGATCTTTGCTCTGAATCTTATCGGGAACGATCGCCGCCTGACAGAGACTCTGTTACGGGAAGGTTCGTGCGATCTTTCCTATTCCCTTCCCGGCAAGGCCCGCTTCAGGGTGAATATCTTCTCCCAGTCGGGTCATTATTCTATCGTACTCCGCCAGCTCGAAACAAGGGTGCCCACAATTCGTGAGCTTGAGCTTCCAAAGGCTTTTTATAACATAGCCAATGAAATGAACGGGATTGTCTTTGTCACAGGAGCCACAGGCACTGGAAAGACAACTTCCCTTGCCGCAATCCTTGAAGAGATAAACAAGACAAAGTCTGTTCACGTGGTAACACTGGAAGACCCGATAGAATATGTTCATTCCCACAAAAAGGCCACGTTCAACCAGCGGGAGCTGGGCAAGGATTTTGATACATTCGCTCATGGACTCAGGGCCGCTCTTCGCCAGGCTCCCAAGGTGATCCTTGTGGGGGAAATTCGCGACCGGGAAACAGTTGAGATTGCCCTTACTGCTGCTGAAACCGGGCATCTTGTCCTCACCACCTTGCATACGGTCGATGCCGGGCAGACCATTAACCGTATCCTGGGCATGTTCAAGACCGAGGAGGAAAATCAGGTAAGGATACGACTTGCCGATACATTGAGGTGGGTAGTCTGCCAGAGGCTGCTTCCCAAGGCCGGAGGTGGCCGTGTAGCTGCATTTGAGATACTAAGGACCAGCCTCAGGGTGAAAGACGCCATCCTCCACGGTGAATCAGAAGGAAAGACTTTCTATGAGATAATGGAGGCAGGAACGGCTTTCGGCATGACCACTTTTGATAATTATATTGTCGGGCTGTTTGAGCGTGGTCTTATAACCGAAGAAACCGCCATGGGTTATGCTTCACGCAAATCGATTGTGGGCCGTGGCATTGACCGTGTCAAAACCTCCAGAGGCGAGGCCACGACAGACATAGAAAATCTTGAGATAGATCTTAGTTACGGTAAGCGGAAATAGGCCATTTCAAATCAATGATGGACTCGTAAAAATTTCATGATTAGCAGCGATCACCCTCGCGCATGAAAACAGGGCTGTTTTTCACCCCCGGCTCTGGAGATGTTTTCACGGTAAAGTCGAAATTTTGATACTAAGAAAAAGATTCAACCCTATCAAAAATTCATGCG
>CAYVIE010000254.1:0-2849 GCA_964451355.1 uncultured Desulfobacteraceae bacterium | reverse complement strand
GGAAAAATAAATTCATCTGAAACCATAGAAAAAGGGTGTTGAAAGTGAGTTTTAATCTGAACTTAAAATCTTATATTTACATTAAAAATCAAAAAAAACAATAATATCTGAGACTTTGGCGATACTGAAATATGTAAAAAAACCATTATGATACGAAAAATTTAAAAAGTGATGAAAAGAGGATTCATTTGAAAACTGTTGCTGCAGAAATACTATGCCTGACCGTGCTCATCCTGTCCGGCTGCATGGGTGGCAGTGGTGGAAATCAAGATCCCGCAATCGATTACAAGCAGCAAATGAGGGATTTCGTCCAGGGTATCAGCCGGTATGCAAAAAGTGAAAACCCTGTTTTTTGTATAATTCCCCAAAATGGGGCGGAACTCATAAGCTCAACAGGAGACGAGACCGGTTCCGCCGACATGAACTATATAAATGCGATTGACGGCATCGGCCAGGAATCCCTCTTTTATGGTTATCAGGCAGATGACATCAAGACCCCGGCTGATGTGCTGCAATGGACAAGCATATTCCTGGATATGGCCAAGACCCATGGGATAACAGTTCTTGTAACAGACTATTGTTATTCCCCTTCCAACATCGACGATTCCTACGCCGAAAACGACAAAAAAGGATATGTTTCATTCGCCGCAGACCACAGGGAGTTAGACGATATTCCTGGCTATCCTCCTGCCATAAAGAATGAAAATAGTAATATTATAACGAATCTGGCTCAGGTTCAAAACTTTCTTTACCTGATAAATCCCGGGCTTTTTTCCTCAAGACAAGACTTTGTTGATGCCATTACAAATACGAACTATGATCTTGTAATCATAGATTTTTTCTTCAATGGCGAAGAATTCTCCCTGCAGCAGATCATGCAGCTAAAGAAAAAGAAGAACGGGGGAAAACGCTTACTGATCGCTTACATGAGCATAGGTGAAGCAGAAGACTACAGGTATTACTGGGAGGATTCCTGGATCCAGTATCCACCAGACTGGCTGAAGCAGGAGGATCCGGACTGGCCCGGAAACTATTATGTTGAATATTGGAACAAAGACTGGCAACAAATAATCTATGGAAAGGCCGACTCTTACCTCGATAAAATTTTGAACGCTGGTTTCGATGGAGTTTACCTGGATCGCATAGATGCATTCGAATTTTTTGAAAATACCGAATAGCCCCAATCCCTGCAAAAGCGATGGACCGCCCCCTGGCATTCCCCGTTGGTATCACCATGGGAAAATAAGAGTCTTACCCGAAATATTATGTTTCTTCCGCATAAACAAGTACTGCCTTGATGTTATCCTCCTCCTCCAGGTTGCCTCCAACTGCTGATGCGAATACGCCAAACGTTGCCATCAACTTGGCATAATGAATAACCGGAATGGAATTCCCTGGAATACCTGCCCAGCTGCATAACACCTTATCCGGAAGAAGGAAAATGATCAGGGCGGAAATGATGAAAAGGCTTGTCCAGTATGCCGCCATCCCGACTATAAGGGTGCCGGAAAGTACAATCCGGGAGCGTACGGTCTGCTCCATGAGTCGGTCAGACCGGCCTATCTCCTGGAGGTTCTGGCCAAAATATATAGAAAGGGCGGCTATAAGAATCACCCCGACCAGTGCGAAATCAAGCCACCATGAACGAATGGCGGCTCCCATCTCCCACGCTTCTGCCGTCAGGAACAAGAAAATCATAGAGGCCACGGTGGCCGCAGTGAAACGTCCGAGCTGAAGCATCATAAACAAGGTACGAAAAAGGAAGATGTCCCTCATCAGAGACCAACGTTCACGAAAAAGCACCTGGAGATAAAACAGCCACCTGCTCTTCCGGCCGTTTGCGATTTCTTCGAGCCGCGGGTCAGCGATTCCGCTCAGGTATTCTCTTATCTGCTCCTTCTCGTCCTTGTTCCAGTCACTTGGACCATCAGCACTCCAAAACTTATGTGGCTGCATCACTGTATCCTGATTATGATCAAGTCCCCAAAGATGCCCGAGAACGTGCTTGGCCAGGATGATCATGACTTTCCTTGCGCTTGACTCGTCATGGTTTTCCAGTATCCTGGACATACTGATGACCACTGTTTCAAGCAAATTTGAAGGGACAGCGTTTGCGGCCTGCTCGAACCTCGACTTCAGGGGCATCGTAGTAAAAACGATGACAAAATCAAAACCATACTCTATTTTGATATCAGAACCGAATTCCAGAAGCATCAAGGGGTCCCTGGGAATTTGCCGGGGGAAATCATGTCTTTGAATCAATCGAAAAGCCCAATTGAAATCCGGAAAAGCCAGCATAAGATCTTTTTCCAGGTCCTTGACCAATAATTCGGCCAAATCAAACGCGCGCCCCTCCCTGGCATCCAGAACCACCCCTATACTGATAATAGCGGGCAAATCGCCTGATTTTTCATTTTTTGCCGTATCCTCCGTCTTTCTAAACGAATCAATCCTGCTATTCTCCTCTTCGGTCATGTCATCCCCGTCCTTTGCTGGTTATACGTAGCTACAAACGGCTCTTCTATCCGTTTTTTCCAAAAAAACATAGAGTTGGTTTTTTGCTATCCGAACCACGAATAAATTTAAGCCGGATACACGTCATCTGCTTGGCATGCGAAAAACACTAAATCAATCAAATTCTCATCGAGCTTAAACCATGAAATGAAATCCCTGTTCAAAGTCCATTCAGATTTGCAGGCAATCTGCCATTTCCGGTTTTGTTTGACAACTCCTTCAGATTCCGTTTTTCTGTGAAAAATAATTTTGTTCAAAGCTGATGGACTTGTGAAAAGTACATCAACCGGCCGAGGGCGGTTTAGCCCCGGCCGGGGGTGGGGGTGGAACCATTT
>CAYVIE010000253.1:0-2857 GCA_964451355.1 uncultured Desulfobacteraceae bacterium | reverse complement strand
CCTCCCTTGCAAGGAGTTGGGAGAGCACCTTGGATGTTATATCCTCGCCGGTTTCATTATCTATCACCTTTATCTCCTTGCCTTCCCTTACAAGTGCGGCGATTTTAGACATGGTTACATAGCGCTTTTCATTGATATCGTAAAGCTTCCTGTTGGCGTATTTCTTTATGATATGCATTGGCTGCTCCTTAACTTATGATACTTTTTCCCCAAAAAAAAATCTGCCATCATGGCAATCTGCAAACCTGCAGCATGCAAAAAGCCAGGCATAGTAATATCCATTGCCGCAGGCAAAATACATGAACCAACCCTTAAGATAGTCTTCATAGCCATGATCCTGCACATTTTCAAGACCAGCGGCAAGGACATAAACGTAACTTACCGTGAAAACACCTCCAAGGCCGTGAAGAAAGACAGACTTCTTCTCATGCCCGAGGGGATTGCTGCTTATCATGAAAGCTTATAACTTGTAACAATCATCTCATATGAAAATACAACAATATTTAAAACCAACACGGGATAATCCGGAAATAAGCCTTTTGTTGTTGATTTTATCTCAGCGGTAGCTTATAAATATTAAATTATTAGCCGGTAGAAAAGCCCGCCTCAATACCAGTTCAGCCTGTACAACTATCCGGTTTTGTAATAATTCGTGGTGGTAAACATTGTGGCAAACATTATTGATGGTCTTGTAAAGAAGCAAAATGCTTTTTTACGAGTCCATCATTTTTTCAATAGTATGCAGGACAAAAAATTTTCGGGTGCAAATCCAATTGATACCGCACTCAAGAACAATTTTTAAGCGTTTTTTATTTTCAACCATTAAATTTTAATGCTTGTACCGGTAAATTTAAATGCTTGTACCGGCCCAAATCGAGGAGGGGTATTATGAAAAAAAAAGTTGAGATCATGTCAAACATCGACAATTTCTGGCTTCACATGGATCATCCCACGAACCTGATGATCATAACGGGTTTTCTTCAATTCGACCGGCCGTTAGATTTCGACCGCCTCACCCAGACCATAAAAAACCGCCTGTTGTGCTACGACCGCTTCAAAAAAAGAGTCGTAAAACCGATCACCGGGGTCGGAAACGCAATATGGGAGCTCGATCCTCATTTTGATCTCAGGTCACACCTTCACCGTGTTGCACTGCCTCCCCCCGGAGATCAGAGGGTATTAGAGGAGATGATCAGTGATCTCACCGCGACTCCCCTTGACCCGACAAAACCGTTGTGGCACCTCCACTACATCGAAAACCTGGAAAACGGAGGATCTGTTCTGTTTATCAGGATACACCACTGTATCGCCGATGGAATTGCGCTTATAAGGCTTTTGCTCTCCCTGGCAGATACTTCTCCTGACGCCCCTTGGCAAGCCCAGTGCTTAGATGAACCTGAAACCATTAAAGAGACAACCTTCGACCTTTTTCCTCCGCTTGAACCGGCCATCAAAAAAATCAGGCGTGCGAAAAGAAACGCCGAAAAGATAGCAAAGTTCTTCTCAAAAGAAGTGGAAAAGACCCTGTCCAATCCTTACCATATTGTCGACAGGACCAAGATGGCAAGCAAGTTCATGTTTGACGCCGCCGCAGTGATAAGCAAGATTCTTCTCCTTCCGGCGGACCGTAAAACCGTTTTCAAGGGTGAACTGGGCGTCCGCAAATCGGTGGCATGGTCTGATCCGATTCCTTTGGATGACATTAAGTCCATAGGTAAATATTTCGGCGCTACCATAAATGATATACTCGTCGCCATGGTGACAGGGGCGCTTAGAAGATATCTTCAGGATTGCAACAACCTTGTGGGAGACCTTGAAATCAGAATGGCAATGCCGATCAACATACGGCCTCTTGATGAAAAAATAGAATTAGGCAACCAGTTCAGCCTGATTCTCGTCGGCCTTCCCGTTCATATAGATGATCCTGTACTCAGGATCAGGGAAGTGCAGCGCCGAATAAAGGATCTGAAAGAGGCACCCGACGCTGCAATAGCATGGGCCTTGTTGAACGCCCTTGGAGTATCTTCGGCGAAACTCGCACAATACGCCGCAACCATGTTCGCCAACAAAACCACCGGGGTCATGAGCAACGTGCCCGGCCCCAGGCAACCCCTTTATTTTGCCGGCGAAGAAATAAAGAAGATAATGTTCTGGGTGCCGCGTATCGGTGGCCTCGGCCTTGGTATAAGTATAATCAGCTACAATGGGACCGTCTCTCTTGGCATAGCAACAGACTCAAACCTTGTCGAAGATCCAAGGAAAATACTCGAATACTTCTTCAATGAATACAAGATGCTCTTAGGGATGTACAAATCCGGAACCATAGACAAAAAGCCTCTGGTTATAAACGACCGATCCATGGATCCAAGGGTTGCCCAGGCTCTTGGAAAAGACAAGGCGAATTTTCAGGCTATCCGCTGCAAGGCCATTACAGAAGAAGGTTACCAGTGCAACAATCCGGCCGCGGCCGACTCGGTATACTGCACACTCCATCTGTCAAGATATGAAAAGCTTGCCGAGGCGGAAGAAGCAGCAGATGCGATAATTGCAAAAGAGACAAAACCGAAAAAAAAGCGCCGCACAAAACGGCAGACGCAGACATCATCGAGTTAAATAAACTCTTGTTTACCAAAAGCCGGGCGGTCCCTGTAGAGACAAACAAGGGACCGCCCGGCTTTTTTTATCCATGCCCTATTGCACTTATAATCTCATAGCATGCATTTAAAATGTTTACCGTGAAAACACCTCCGGAAACGGGGAAAAACGGCCATATTTCCATGTCCAGGGGTGATTGCTGATTTGGATTCATAAAAATGAGTCCAGCCTCATGGCAAGTCCCATAAGCTCCTTTACATCA
>CAYVIE010000252.1:0-2927 GCA_964451355.1 uncultured Desulfobacteraceae bacterium | reverse complement strand
CAAATCACCAGGCTTTCCGCAAAATCCTTAGACCCGGGACGCATAAAAGCATTTTTATGCGTCCCCTTTGAAGTGGAAGGCTTTGTACGAGGAGTCCTCTACCATGACAACACCTATGTGAACGACTGCTTCGATGCTTTCTCCCTGGAGCAGTTGAAAAACATGGCCCAATGGTTGACCCGCTATATCGATCATATATTCGCCTTCTCGAAAAAGATGGCCGAGAAACAAGCGGCTGAGCAGGGATGGGAAGAATTACCTGGCACAGACAGAATAATCACGCGCTCCCCCGTGATGAAAAAGATCCTTGCCGATGCGGACAGGATAGCTCAAACAGACAGTACGGTCCTCATACTTGGAGAAACCGGGGTGGGCAAGGAGCTGCTCGCCCGGCGCATACACGCAAAAAGCCCCAGGGCGGATTCCCCGATGATAATCATCGATCCCACCGTGATCCCTGAAAACCTCGTTGAAAGCGAATTGTTCGGCCATGAAAAGGGTGCTTTCACCGGTGCCGACAGAATGAAAAAAGGAAGGCTGGAGTTCGCAGACAAGGGAACCCTTTTCATAGACGAGATCGGTGAAATACCCAGGACAATCCAGGTGAAACTGTTAAGAGCGATCCAGGAAAAAACCATGGTCAGGGTTGGGGGAAACCGGACCATAAAATCGGATTTCAGGCTGATAGCCGCCACGAACCGTGACCTTGCCAGAGAGACAGCCATGGGCCGATTCAGGCAAGATCTCTATTACAGGATAAACGTGATTCCCATAACGGTTCCGCCCCTGCGGGAGCGAAAAGAAGATATCATCCTCCTGGCCGAATACTTCCTTAAAAGGTTTGCCGTAAAATACAACAGGCATGGTGTCTGTCTCACACAAGAACAAAAAAAGATGCTTTGTGACTACCATTGGCCGGGAAACATACGTGAACTGGAAAACATCATGGAAAGGGCGGTGCTCCTGGAAACAGCAGGCGAACTGATGCTCGACCTGCCTGAATCCCGGTCAAATCCTCCCAGGAATCCATTTGACGACCTGCCGACCATGGATGAACTCCAGCGAAGATACATATCTTTCGTGCTGAAAAAGACCGGCGGCAGAATCGCTGGGCCGGGCGGGGCCGCCCGGATCCTCGGCATGAAACGGACAAGCCTCTACCACAGGATGAAAAGGCTCGGGATGCAGTGAAGGGTTATGATGGACTCCCATGGGTATATTTGAAGTTTCGCAGTTAAAATGTCGCGCAAAGAAAGGGTTAATTTCTTGAAATTACAGAGGAAATAATTGAATAAGCGGCTCAAATTACAGAATATTAGACATTGCCAAGCACCTAATAACTAGAGTTTCGCAAATATTAATCGCATCCGCGAAACTCTAGTGGTTTATTAGATTTTGCTTTTTAAAGATTGCATCATTTCATTAAGTTTTAGTAAACTTTTGCCATTTAAAATCATTCGTGAAAAGGACACCGATTGTCACACAACTACCCGATTTTAAACGTTCAGCTTTATGAATAAAAACAGCAAAGCCGCCTACGATCGCTACATAAAAGCTTTAATGGACATCAGCCGGGCCATTGTTTCCGACTTGTTCCTTGAAGACCTCTTGAAGCTGATCGTCATGGTGACAGCCAAGGTCATGAATGTCGATATCTGTTCCCTCTGGCTGATCGATGAAAGTACATCACCACCGATCATCAAGCTGGAAGCGACCCAGGCAATCGATCCGGCATATGTCAAAGACCGTACCCTCAGCCTCAACGAAGGGGTGGTGGGTCATGTTGCCAGCCAAGGAAAACCGCATACCATAAAGAACGTCCTCAAGAGCAAACGCTTCAAGGAAAAAGAAATGGCCCGCAGACTGGGACTTGTCTCCATGGTTGGCGTTCCCCTTAAACTTCAAAATGAAAAAGTAATCGGGGTGCTAAACTGTTTCACTGCACGGCCCCATCAATTCAACGAGACCGAAATTAACTTGCTGGTAACCGTTGCCAACCAGGCGGCCTTGGCCATTCTCAACACTGAGCTCATGGTCCAAAAAAAAATCATTCAGGAAGAACTTGAAACCCGGAGGTATATTGAACGGGCAAAGGAAATCATCATGGTTCGGCGGGGCATCACCGGTGGCGAGGCCTATCGTTGGCTTCAAAAACAAAGCATGAATACCCGTAAGTCGATGCGCCAGATATCAGAAGCGATCATTTTAAGTGAAGAGCTGTCTCAACAATGACAAGTCCACTTCTCCATTGATGCTCCTCTTCTTTGCCTCACATTCTTAAACCCATCGCTTAAACTCTGACCTGATTATTGCCGGCAGGCCGAAATTCAGCGCAAGCGATCAGCCGTAATCTTATTTTCTTGACAAATTTATTCATTTATATTTATTTTTAAAAATTAATTTGCATAATCATCGGCCTTCTCAGCACAATGGCGTGCGAACAGGAAGCCCGCTTCATTAATCGTTATCTTCATTAATCGTTATAAAGACTGATCAGCGGCTATGCTGATCGTCGATTTTAAGATTTCGACCAACGGGCATTATGGCAAAGACAAAGGCGTCTGTCCCTTTATAAGGGATAGGTGCCTTTTTTATTGATTCGCTATGACCCAGATAAGAAGGTCATGAGAAATGTTTGAAACACTTAACCCTATAAATACCCATCAAAAACTAAGGAGGAAGAGTGATCATGATGCGATTCAACAAAAAAAACGATGTACTGGGAACGGTTAATCGCGGCAATCCCACAGAATCGAGCCTGTGCACGCTTTGCCGTGCGGATTGCCAAGGAAAATGTGAAACTTGGTTGTCAAGCATGGTGGGCCGCAAGCTCCTGTATCCCAGGGATTTCGGCTTGGTCACGGCTGGAGCCAACAACACCACAGCAGTAGGCGTCTCGTATAATTCACTGCGCATCCAGGGTTATG
>CAYVIE010000251.1:0-2943 GCA_964451355.1 uncultured Desulfobacteraceae bacterium | reverse complement strand
AATTCAGGAAGGTGATCGCAATCAACGACAGGATCGAACAGGCGCACAATAACCTAGGGGTGTTGCTCCTGAACCTCGGCCGCTTTCATGAGGCCAAAAAGGAGTTTGAAAAGGCACTGGAAATCAACCCGGCATACCAGAGCGCCCGGAAAAACCTGGTGAAACTGAATACCTTTCTTGAAAATATCCGTAAAAACAAAACTGATCAAAAATAAATCAAGACTGATGAGCCTTTAACCGCCGAATATCACATAGTGGTGATTTCATTATGACAAACTCATCCAGCAAATTAAAAATCAATATAAAACATAATCTCGTTATTTCAGGACTTGTTTTTGCCATATTATGCGCAACAGGCTTTGCTCTGTATTTCAATATAATTGACGCTCCTTTTATGTTTGATGACCATCCTGCAATCGAGAACAATCCGTTCATAAAGATTTCCAGCCTTACAATCAAAGATATTGCCAGATCCCTGCAAGGCTATTCCAGGAGCCGTCCTGTCACCAGCTTGACATTTGCATTAAATTACCGTCTGGCCGGTATGAATGTCGGGGCCTACCATGTTACGAACATAATAATTCACATATTAACCGCTTATTTTCTTTTCCTTCTGGTTGGCGGCACTTTGAATATAGAACGCCCCGATATCAAAGCATCCACCAGGCTCATTGCTTTTTTTTCAGCACTATTGTGGATGGTCAACCCGGTTCAGACGCAATCAGTCACCTATATAGTGCAGCGCATGAATTCACTGTCGGCCATGTTCTTCATTTTGGCCTGTTATTCATACTTGCGCTTCAAAATATCCAAAGGAAAACAGTCAACGGCATGGTTTTTCTTATGCTTGATTTTTTCCCTGCTTTCAATAGGCTCCAAGGAAAATGCTTTAATCCTTCCCTTTGTTATCTTTATATACGACAGGCTGTTCCTTGGTGACCCGGCTCAGCCGAACAGATTCAAGCCCGTATTATTATTCGGCATCGCATGCTCCATTTTATTGCTGATTGCCGCAATATTTATGCATGACAATATTTTCAACGTTATTTCCAGCACTTACAAAGATAAAAACTTTACGATAATCGAAAGGATCATGACTGAATGGCGTGTTGTTATCTATTACATTTCATTGATCTTTTTCCCTGATCCTTCCCGATTGAGCCTGGAACATGACTATCCTGTTTCACATGCCATCCTCTCGCCCCCTACAACAATCATATGCCTGGCGGCCTTGGCTTGCTTGCTTTTATTCTCATTCATCGCAATAAAAAAACACAGGTTCCACGCATTTGCGGTTTTATGGTTCTTGCTGACGCTTTCCATAGAGTCATCGTTTATAGGATTGGCTTTGATATATGAACACAGGCTTTACCTCCCCTCGGCAATGCTGGCGGCATCAATCGTCCTGACTTTATTTACTGCGGTCCGAAATAAAAAAACATCTACAGTGATACTACTGCTCATATGCATTGTTTTTTCATACTGGACGATCAAGCGTAATGAGGTCTGGCATGACAGAACAAAATTCTGGACAGACTGCGTAAACAAGGCGCCTAAATTAGCCAGGCCCGCCTACAACTTAGCCCAAATATACAATCATGAAGGTAAAATAGATAAAGCGGAAAAATTGTACCAGCGCGCATTAAAAAACTCGAAAAACCGGATCGAATTTGCATGGGCATACATCGGACTCGGGGATCTGGCGCTAAAAAAGGGAGACTTGATTTCAGCAGCGAAATATCTTGCCCGATCAATTGACATGGAACCGAACAACCCTGAGGCCCACATGTTGATGGGCAAGGTTATGCTCAAACAGGGAAAGCCGGGCATTGCTGAAAAATATTTCCGTGCCGCCATGAGCTTTAATCCAAACATAAAAGAAATATATAACAACCTTGGGAAGGCTTTATCTGCACAAGGAAAGCAAACAGATGCCATTGCAGTTTTAAAAACAGGTATCAGGTTATTTCCTGATTATGCGGAAGCACTCAGCAACCTGGGAAATCTTCTGGCAGAAACCGGAAAAACCCGTGAAGCTGAGGTCTGTTTCAGAAAAGCGGCGGCACTGGCTCCGGACAATAGCGAAATACGAATTAACATCTCATTATTACTTGCACGAGAAGGCCGTTTTTCAGAAGCATCACAGGAGTTGAAAAAAGTTCTTCAAATAGACCCTGAAAATAAAAAAGCACAGGCAATGTTGCGTAAAATCAACTCCCTTATGCATGAATACGATAAAGAAATCCGCAATATCATGAGCCAGATCTCACAAAAGGGGAAATCAGCCGATCTTCTCACAAAATCAGGCATCATCCATTATAAATACAAAAACAAAAAAGAGGCGGAAAGATCATTCAGGGAGGCTCTCGTCCTGGACCCGTACTATGGGCAGGCTCTCTTTTTTCTTGGCGTTATCTGCACAGAAGAAAAACGATACAATGAAGCTATCAGTTATTTTCAGAAATCTACCGCTGATCCGGATATTCGCGCCAGAGCTTACTATAATATAGCCTGCATATACTCAAAGAAAGGAGAAACAGAAAAAAGCCTCAATCAATTGAAGGAAGCGGTTGCAGCAGGATATAAAAACAAAACAAGCATCAAAAACGATCCGGATCTGGAAAACCTGCGCAAAAGCAGATCCTTTGATGAATGGTTCAGCCACGCCTTCCCGGAAACGTCAGACTGATCCCCAGGCAAGCTAAGCATGTGTGATTAAACATTTATAACTAAATTGCACGGTAAGAAATAATTCGCCTCACACGAAACAAGCTTTTCCCGTATTGAGATTTTTTATACAAATTTATGATGTCATGCTTGGTTGCCTTCGTGCATCCGGGTTAAATATTATCGTTATTGGCAGCATGAGTGGCCGAAGCGGGCGGGGGTAAACCCCGCCCCTACGTTTTGTTTTGGGTGTTGGTGCGACGTGGCAGACCTCGT
>CAYVIE010000250.1:0-2963 GCA_964451355.1 uncultured Desulfobacteraceae bacterium | reverse complement strand
ATCACTGTTCCAGAGGTGAGCATAATCATCCATGCTGGTACGATGAATTATCAGGTCTTCAAGCCATATCGCAAAATAACCTACACCACGAAGCAGGCGAAGCACAAGATCCATGTAAAGAGTATCCGTTTTTTCCCAGATGATGCTTCTCCAAAATCACCATTCTGGGGCTGGTATGCAGAGACGAATTGCCCAGGCACATTCAACGACGATACCGTCTCGGGGTTCCGCCTCCGTAAAGCGAATATTGGTATAGGGATGGCAGAACTGATGACCGAGATTTTTGCGGAAGCATCCGAAAGCTATGCACGCCTGAATAAGTATTTCATGGGAGAGATTTATATCCAAGATCCGAACGTTATCCCGAACGCTCGTCGGGACGGTTTCGAGGATAGTCCCGAATGGACAGCAATTCGGAAACAGCTGGTTGATTTCGCACGTGAGAGAAGCCGTGAAGCTCATCAGCTTTCTCAAGCACGTAACGTTGACATAGATCGTTTGATTAGTGCGGCTGAAAAAGAAATTGCATCTGCACAAAAGAAAAAGAAAACTGGGCTTGCCTCGAAAGCCGAAAAGCGCAAGGTCATAGACAAGATAGACAGGCAGATTGGCAAGCTCGATGCCGCCAAAAAGGCCGACAGAGACAAGGTGGAACTCGATAAAATCAACAGGGCACATAAAGAGTTGCAGAAGGTGCGGACCGCCATTGAGCAGGAAACGCGGTTCATTGCGCAAAATTTGAACTCGGCGTTGGACAAGAAGCAGCGGAAAGTGATTTCAGAGATCATTAGTCTTCTCTATGATGTACTCGATGAATCTTCATTTGAGGCCGCACGGAATGCAATCCTTAAGAAGTACCAAATTCCTGATAAGGAGAAGAAATCGTGAAAAACATTCTCCTTGTCGAGCCAGATTATCGTTCAAAATTCCCTCCGCTTGGTTTGCTCAAGATAGCTTCCTATCACAAAAAGAGAGGCGACGTAGTTACGTTTGTCCGTGGCCTCGATGAATCTCTCCGTGCCCTTCATTGGCATCGCATTTATGTTGCTTCCCTTTTCACATGGGAACTCCCCCGCACCGTCAAAACGATAAAGTATTATACAGTATCTGTAACCTCTCCAAAGGACATTTTCGTCGGTGGCGTAGGAGCAACACTTCTCCCTGGGTATATTAGAGACAACGTCGAATGCACAATTATCGAGGGGCCGCTTGATAAACGCGGACTGCTTGGCCAAAATTCTCCACCTATCGCCAATATGGTTCCTGATTACAGCATTCTGGATACAGTTGAATATGACTATAGGCCTCAAGACGCCTATTTTCTAAAAATTACAAAAGGGTGTATCCGGTCCTGCAAGTTCTGTGCTGTGCCAAAATTGGAAAGAGATTTTGGATACCTAACTGATGTCATAAGCCAAGTAAGAAATGTCGACAGGCAATACGGTGAACGACAGAACATGGTTGTGCTGGACAACAACATACTTGGAATTGATGGCATTGAAGAACGCATTTCGGAAATCCGCGATCTGGGATTTGAACGTGAAGCCAAAAGGAATGGGCGTAAAAGATGGGTTGATTTTAACCAAGGCTTGGATGCGCGACTCATAAGCGAGAATCCGACCTTGGCGCGACATCTTGCAAAAATTTGCCTTTCGCCTGTTCGGTTAGCCTTTGATTTCAACACAGCAAAGATGGAAAAAGCTTACAGAAGAGCAATTAAGCTTCTTGCTGGACAGGGGTTTAAGAAATTCACAAATTATATGCTGTACAATTTCAACGATTCGCCGAAAGATCTTTACTATCGCCTGCTTGTGAACGCGGAATTGAATGAGAAGATGGGAATACAGATAACGGGCTTTCCAATGCGATTTATCCCAACAACCGACGTGAAACGAGGGTTTGTTTCGAAAAAGTGGAATTGGCGGTACTTGCGGGGAATTCAATGCGTTCTCTTGGCGACGCGTGGGCTGGTAAGCCCCAACCCAGAATTTATCCGCGCCGCATTTGGTAAGACTTACGAGGAATTCTTGGAAATCCTTGCAATGCCCGATCGATATATCATCTATCGCAAAGAATACGAGAACAATGGCGCAGCCGACTGGCGCAAGAAATACAGGCGCTTGTCTGAAGAAAGTCGAGCGGATTTCCTGAGGTTGCTGGAGCGATTGAACAAAGATCGAAACCGTGAAAAAACCATTGCAAGGTTGCATGAATTCCGAGATCTTGTCGAGCACTATTATCCAAAAGGCAAAACACCACCAAGGACACCCCAAGAAGACGAACTTCATCAGCAAGGCATTTCCATTGATTATTCCAATCGCCATAGCTGACAGAAGAATTTTGATGAACTTCTCTTTGACTTAAGTTTAACAGTAAAATGACTTATGGCTGATGTAACCTATTGAAAAGACATGAGCCGGGCCACGAAATCCCCTAACTGTGGTGCCGCGAAATATGCTTGTTCTTCTTAATTTAATGGTTATTAAAATTAGGATGTGGGTGTCTTCAAAAAGCAGGAGGCTCCCCGATGTTTGCACGTATAAAAAAATCCGGCAAGAACCAATACCTGCAGATAGTTGAGAACCGAAAGGAAAAAGGTCAACTCAAACAACGTGTGACCGCCACTGTCGCCGCATGGACAAACTTCAGGGAAAATGCCGCATCGAGACACTGATCCGATCTCTTTCCAGGTTTTCTGAAGAAGCGCTGTTGATTCTGTCTGGACAAAGCAATGTTACAGCTAAAGCCCTTACAATTGGACTTAAACGGTGTTTCAACGATTGTGGGAAGAAAGTGGCATTAAAGCTTGCATCAAAAAGCTACTGGTTGGACGTAAGTTTGAATTTTATGTATAGAGAGCGATTTTTTTGACTGTATTACATCGGCTGATTGTATCCGGGTCTGATCGGTTTTGTTCCCGGTCCCAGTCATTGGCGCACTCGCATGCCTGGCGCCATTGCGCC
>CAYVIE010000249.1:0-2983 GCA_964451355.1 uncultured Desulfobacteraceae bacterium | reverse complement strand
CGCGGCTGGCACCCGCACGTTCACCTACAACGAGCACCTCCGGCTCGCCGCCGAGACTATCACCGGTCTCTATGACCGGACCATCACCCGTACCTACGATCAACTTGGCCGGTCCGCCGGCTTTGCCCTGGGATCAACTTATGCGGTTTCCTATGCCTATGATCCATCCGGCAGGTTCAATCAGATCGAGTGGAATGTTACACAACAAACCGGGTCTGCCACATACACATACCTGCCCCAATCCGACCTGATCAAAGAGATTTCATTTTCGGACGGTTTGATCACCACCTATACCTACGAACCACACAGAAACGTCAAAACAGCTGTTGAAAACGCCTATGGCCCCAGGCTCATCTCCCGGTATGCCTACACCTATGACGCATTGGCCCGCCGCACTTCCGTGACCACAACAGGAACTGCCTTCCCTGAGGAGACCTTCACCCTGTATGCTTACAACAACAGAAACGAACTGATCGAGGCAGCACGCTACCTTGGCGCGGACATAAACGATACAAGCCACCCAATAACACCGGACTATCGGGCATACAATTATGACCCCATCGGCAACCGTACCCAGATCACCGAAGGAACAGCCTCAGGCACCTATTCCACAAACAACCTGAACCAGTACCTCTCCCAGACAGTCCCGGCAGACGGCACCCGCACATTCACCTATGATGCTGACGGTAACCTGATTTCCTGGGGCGAAAACGGAAAAGAAACCCAATACACTTGGAATGCCGAAAACCGCCTGATCGCAGTCACCCCTGCATCCCCGACAGATGGCGATAAGAAGGTCACCTTCGTCTACGACTACATGGGCCGGAGGGTGAAAAAGACGGTCTTTGTGTATGCATCCGGCAAGTGGCAGTTCTTTGAAGAACGGCTCTTTGTATACGATGGGTGGAACCTGGTTGAAGAAATCGTGGATGCCGGCGCCATGCAGACGAGCCGCTACTTTGTCTGGGGGCTTGATTTGAGTGGGAGTTTGCAGGGGGCTGGTGGGATTGGCGGGATGGTTGCAGGCGTGGATGGTGGCGATGCTTATTATTTCTGCTACGATGGCAGTGGGAATGTAGGGCAGGTGGTGAAGTCTATGGACGGATCCATTGCTGCTGCATACGAGTATGATCTCTACGGGAAGATTGTGAATGCCGATGGTGAGAAGGTCGGTGATATTCCATTCAGGTTCAGCACAAAGTATTGGGATGATGAGACGAGGTTGGGGTATTGGGGGTATCGGTATAATTCGACCGAGTTGGGGAGGTGGTTAAGTAAGGATCCAATTGGTGAAAGTGGCGGAGAAAATTTATATCATTATTGTTATAATGATAGAGTTAATGGTTATGATATCATAGGGCTATTCGCATCTATTCTTGGTGGGTATGCTCTGGAATGCATCAAAACTTTCATAAAACAAGGGTTTGTTATGTATTTCAATAAATTATGGGATGAGCAATTTGCTTGTGCCCAACTTAATCAAAAAATTTTATATCCAAGCTTAGAGGAAATTTCAAGCGGCAAAACTATTAAAAATGCTGTATGTGATGGTGTAATATATAATTTTAAGTTTAAATCCGCATATGATCATAAGTCAATTTCAGAATTAATGTTAACATGCCTTTGGAGTAAAACAAAAAGCAGAGGATTTGATAAGATATTAAAAAATGTAAAAGATAAAACTCAAAAAAAATTGTTAGAAAAACTCTTAGATATAACAAGTGAAGAATTAGAAAATTTATTAAAAGTTGGAAGTATGGAATCATCAGTCGATATTTTTGCCCGATGCGAGAACCTTATAACTACTGAAGGATCCTGTTTTATATCTACACTTAGAACACAGAGTAGTTGTGCATTACGTGTTCAATTAATTTATAAATCAAATTTGACCATTAATGACATTTCTTTTTCTATAGAGGAATATGTAGGAAAACCTTTTGGGTGTAGGGCGGAAAAAGGTAGTATATTTGGTGATCGTATCAATCATATTTGCGATTGTTGTAAATGTAATTAAATTTTGTTTGGAGGTAATTATGAATTTAAAAAATAATGTTATAGATAAAAACAACCATGTCTTATATTTATTCTATAAATTATTTTTCTTTATTCTTATTAGCTTTGTTTCAATGATGATGAGTTGTTCTCACGAAAAAGCAGTAAGTCCTGTAGAAATTTTTAGAAATAAACATCCAGAATTGAGTGCAAAATATGTTTCGTTAAATCCTACTTCGTATGAGTCAATGTTTAATTACTGGAGGTTTCATTGTTTATCTATAGAAATGTTACTAGATAATATTATTGGCGAATTTTCAGCATGTGATAATTTAAATACTTATTTATTACAAATAAAAAAAAATCAATGTGAGGAATGTTCTAGTAAATTAAATTCGTTAAGAAAACTCAGGAGAATAATTTCATCTTCAGATTATCTTTATGAATTCGAATATAAAGATGGGCAAATTGAAGAGTCAGGTCTTCTTATTATTAATATATCTGGAGACATTAAATATAGAGAAGTATCTATCTCAACTAGATATTGGATTGAATAGTTGGATCAATATCATAATAATCCTACCTGAATCCGTGAATATTTTTAAAAATAGTTAAAAAATGTCAACGGTCATTTAAATTGAGCCATTTTCGGTCACGAAAATTGAGCCACTTGGCCCAATTTTTTTAGTCTGATCGTCGATTTTCGTCTAAAAATGCGTTTTTTTGCCCTTAATCATGTGAAGGTTCTCTGTTTTAGATAAAAAGCCTCTCCCCTTTCTGCAACGTCATTCAAATTTTAACCAGCGCACACCGACCGCCTGCGGCGGCGCATTTCCGACGGGCTTGTGGTGAGCCCATTCTTAGCGCGTCGCCGGTCCGGTCGATGTGCTTTTGCCTTTGATGAAGCTTCAGGGCTCGAGTGTATTCTTAACCTTCTATCTCACTTTCAACACCCTTTTTCTATGGTTTCAGATGAATTTATTTTTCCGTA
>CAYVIE010000248.1:0-2991 GCA_964451355.1 uncultured Desulfobacteraceae bacterium | reverse complement strand
GAATTCATTTCAAATGGCGGGGGAGGGGAAGCCCTCCCCCGTCTCGTAAAAAAGCATTTTTGCTTTTTTACGAGATTATTAATATCGACTGGCTGCCGTCAAAGCTAAATGGCGTGCGGTAAAACGCCCCGAAGGGCGGTTTATTTATTTTATTTTCCGTTTTTTTGGGTGACTGAATATTAAAATTTTTTATTGTAAGGTATAAGGTAACTATTTCAGCCTTGATAACCGGCTTACTCATGCATACCATCTTGTTTTACAATGGCTCTTTTGGCCCGTCATGCCGGTCACGCTGATTTTTTTGTCTCGTGCTTACAGGCTGGTTCAACCGCCAAGCTCATCACATACCACAAGGTGTCACATACTTGTCAAGTTTTTCTTACATTATAAGGATAATTTGAGAAGATACAAGGGAGAAATCTAAAAAAAAATGGGAGACCTTATGCGTAATCTTTGGTATGTCATAATGAAACGAGGATCTAAATTGCCGGGTTTAAGGCCTGAAATGAGGAATGGGTGATAAGCAGACACCGGTAAAAATGTTTATTCCGGTTTTCAGCAGGCGGTTATTGGGTGTTACACTTCGCTCGACACACATCTTTTTTCATGATTGATAATTTCAATGAAATCAATTTTCAAGATAAAGGGCGGGGGGACTCCCCGCCCTTTTCACGGTTCTTTTTACCGGTGACTGACGATTGCTAGTTTATATTGGCATTCGCTTTTGGGATTCTTCCAAGTACATCTGTTACAAGGCTTCCCAGGTACAAGTATTGTTCTGTCTCGCACACACTTGTGATCATGGGATACTTTCCTTTTGGATCTTGCATGTCCAGAAGGACTTTCCCGGATTTATCTATGGCTATTATATGACCGTAGTGGACCGGTTTGGGCCGTAAGGGAGCAGGTATTCGCTGCATGATTTTTCTTAGCCATGGTTTGTCTGATGCTGAGTCCAGCAAGGGGTTTCTGGGAGAAACCAGCGCTACCCAGAACCGGTTCGACATTCCTGTAGAGATATTGTCAGGAAATCCAGGGAGGTTTGATATAATGATCTCGGAGCTTCCTTTTTTCGGCCCTTTTAGCCAGTATTTTATTACCCGGTAGTTGCCGGTTTCATTCACAAGGACAAAGCTTTGGTCGGGACTTACTGCAACGCCGTTTGCAAACTGAAGACCGGCAATGAGGGTGGTCGCCTTACCGGTCCCGGGATCATATACCAGGAGCCGACCGTGACCTCCGTGTTCCATGATATCAAGAAGGCTCGCCGCAAGGGTTCCACCGTTGTCCTTGGCTGAGAATTTCATACTGGCATCGGTAAAGTATATTTTCCCATCTTTTGCGGTATCCACATCATCCGCATAACGTATGGGTATTCTGTCTGCTTCGTTTGCCAGCAGTTTTACCTCACCGGAAGGAGAAACAGCCAATAGACCCCTGAAAGCATCGGCAACAATCAGATCCCCTTTGGGAGAAAAGTCTATGCCAAGCGGCCGTCCCTTTGTGTTTGCCCATTTTTCGAGCCCTGTCCCGTCAGGATTCATCCTGATGATATAACCTTCATGGGTTGCTGCGTATATCTTTCCGTCCGGCCCGATGGCGATGTCCTCCGGGCCGTGAAATCCTTGCAGGGGAATAGTCTCGATCGTTGCAAGGCGGTCATTTACAGCAAAAGGCCCTGTATATCCCGGGTTAGGAGGTGCCTTCCACGACACGGGCTCGATTGGGACCGGTTGGGTAAAAAGATAGACACACAATAACGATAGGATCACAATCACAGCGTAGCCGATTTTTTTCATGGGCCAATCCTCCTTAAATAACAGACATAGATACCAGACAAGGCAAGGTTTTTTTCAGGACTTTTAGTTTGAAAGGCGTGTTTACCACAAGTATTGAATGTTACCATTTTGCAAAGTGGTCTTCAGCCCAGCCGGGGCATCCCGAGATTTTGACAGGCCCGGATCCATCCGGAATAATGGTGCCGGAAAAGGTGCCAATATGCTGAATAAATCTTGACGCGATAATTCCGAGATTGATTTTCTGTTTCCGGTGGGTTTCAGGGGTAAAAACAAGATCCACCTTGCCGTCTTGTGAGTGGATGCTCCAGGGTTTTTCTGGATGATCAGGATCGAACAGAAATGAGACAGTATCGGTCCTGGTCATAATGCCATCATACCAGAAACAGTTTTCAGTAAAGCTGGTTTCATTGACACCGCAGGAAAGATTGAGCCCGAATGGTTTGCCATTCGCAAGGCAGCTGCTGGCGGCCCAGTTCCAGAAGGTTTCCTTTCGCATGTATCCCGCACTCCAGTCAATGAATGCAAAACAGCCGTCAGGGTCGCATTCTATAGTGCGCCCGTTGCACATTACACTGCCTGAGACTGGTATGGGTGCTGATTTCTGGGTGAATGTCCATCCTGCGTATCCGGCGCGTGTGGCAATGCGCATCGGTTTTATTCCTGTGAAGTCCATTCGCATATCGATTGCCAGGTTTTTTGATCGGGCTATTATTTGTTGCTTTTCAAATCTGATGGATAAAGGAAGAGATTTCAGCCGCGCATCAAGAAGATCGGGGTTGGGCTCGATTTTTGCTTTACCCATAAATGGAGGAAATACAGTTTCTTTTTCAATAAAGTCCCGGGTTTTCCGGTTGTATAAATAGAGAAACCCGCTTTTGATGTATTTCAGATCAATAACCGCCATGCCCGAAACGAATTCAGGGCTGATTATACCGGCGAAAATGAACTGTTTGAAACCTATTTTGCGGGCAAGGACAGAACGTTCTCTGCCCATGGGAGTTTTCAATGGATAGGAAAGATAATCGATTGGACCTACAGGTTCATTGTGTATACCGAAACAGACACGGCCTTTTTCGTCAATCAACGCCATTTCATATAACCCTCAGTCCCTGTTGGTGGTTTCGTTAGAAAGTCAGGTTATGACGGCTCCGTAAAAAGTCCGTCTGCTGCGTTGCGCTTCGCCGGAAAGCGG
>CAYVIE010000247.1:0-3004 GCA_964451355.1 uncultured Desulfobacteraceae bacterium | reverse complement strand
AGGTTATACCGGCGCGATGGTGTAAACACACAAAGTGTGTCTGGCAATCCGGACACGTCTACCATCCAGACATGCCTAAGCATATGTGCTTAAATATTTATAACCAGATTGCACGTCACGAAATCATTTTCCTTCCCCAAAACAAGCTGTTCCGGTAATGAAATTTTTTATAAAAATTTATGATACCCTGCTTACTGGCAGGTATGTGCAAGGCATGTCCGGCGATTTCATTGATCACAACCACCTATGCCTTTGATCCAGTGGGCCGCCGCACAGGGACAACTGACCTGCGCACCGGCACCACGGTCACCCATTACGATGAACACGGCAGGATCGATTATATTCAGGACCCGGCTGGAAACCGCACCACGTATACCTACGATCCTGGCACCGGGCAAAAGCTTGCAGAGACAAACACCCTGGGGAATATTACGCGCTATGCATATAATACTCGTGGCCAGGTGATCCGCACCTTAGCCAGGGAGAAAAACGGTGAACCTCTGGTCATCCGATACTCCTATGATCCTGCAACAGGCTATCTGGTCAGCATCGATTATCCTGGCGACATGCCAGACATTTTCTTTGTCTATGACAGGATGGGCAGAATGATCCAGGTTATGGACGCCGCCGGTACCCGCACCTTTGCCTACGACGCCGACGGTAATCTCACATCCTGGATTGAAAACAATAAAGAAACCCAATATATTTGAAACGCAGAAAACCGCTTGATCGCTGTTATTCCTATCTCCCCGGCAGAGGGCGATAAAAAGGTGACCTTCGCCCACGACTACATGGGCCGTCGAGTGAAAAAGACGGTCTTCGTGTATGCATCCAGTAAATGGCAGATCTTCGAAGAGCGGCTCTTCGATTATGACGGCTGGAATATGGTCGAAGAAATCGTTGATGACGGCGCCACGCAGAAGAACCGATACTTTGTCTGGGGGCTTGATTTGAGTGGGAGTTTGCAGGGGGCTGGTGGTATCGGTGGCCTGCTTGCAATGGTCGATAATGGAAACACTTATCACTATTTTTACGATGCAAACGGAAACGTCAGTCAGCTTGTAAACGCTGCAAATGGACAAATATTGGCTCATTACGAATTTGACCCATTTGGAAATACTGTTTATCAAAGCGGAAGTATGGCTAATACTGATCCTTTCCGTCACGCCACGCAGTACCTTGATACAGAGACGGGGCTTATTGCCTATAAGCTAAGATATTACTCATCGGAACTTGGAAGGTGGATTAATCGCAATCCGATTGGAAAAGAAGGCGGCTTTAATCTTTATTCTTTTGTTAAAAATAATTGCGTCACCATGATCGACTTAAATGGGTTAGCCACACTCAAACCCGGAGAGGTTAGAATTGAAATAAAACGATTAATAATTGGTGTCCATTCTACGTTAGGGTCTTTTATAGCTGAATCGGCCGGGTTTAGTGCTTAGAAGGATATACGTTGGAATTGCTTGCCGGCAAATATGATTTTGGGAAGGGTGAAGGTCCTAAGTTATACCCTGTTCCTGCCGGAACTTATAAAGGCACAGCTACAACTTATGATAATCATTTTGCAATATTACTGAATAATCCGCTTGGTTTTAATGATGAAAAAAAGAACATTTCAAATTTTAAAAATTAATCGGGCTGTTTTGCTTTTTTTTATGATTTTTTCTTTGTGTTATTGTTCTTATTCTGGTGCCGGTAATGGTGACGATCAACTTAGAAAAACAGTTAAGTTTCCTATAGATTTTTGTGCGATTGAATTGCCAAATTGCAAAGACGAAAATGTCTGGCCCCAAAATATGGGTAAAATTAAAATTTTTAAAAAGAAATGGTATTATCAGAACGGACAATTACAAGGTTTTCAAGCAATATACGAAGATGGTACTTTGGCTGAAATAGGCTATAGAAACGATGGTATAAAGGGATATGAAATATATAGAAAAGAAAATTGGGATAAAAAGGAATTAAACAATAAACATATTGACCATTCAAAGAATGAAAATCTAATTGGTATTAGAATTCAATACTTTCCTGATAGCTCATACGATCAAAGCTATACAGGGGAACATCCTTGTATGGTTATTTATGTTTTTCGTGATGGCAAAAAACATCAGTTAGAATTCTATTCTGACGGTTCCAAAAAAGCTGATTTTTGGTCTGATCAAGAGTATGATGTCCTTATTTTTACGGATTGATCTGAGGAAGCAGCTCGCATCCGTCGAACCGGGATTCCAATGTTCGCACGTGTCAAAGAATCCGGCAAATATTAGTACCTGCAGGTCGTTGAAAATATGGTGTACCCCAGGCGCCGGGGTGAGAAATAGACTTTTTAATGCCCCTGAGGTGATTGCTTCTAATCATGAAAGGTTATGAAGCCGTCTGCCTTGATGCTTCAATAAGGAGGGCATCGGCTTGAAGGCAAAGAGTTCATTATATTTATTAATAATTTCGAGTATTCTTACCCTTATAACCTTGGCCGTAATTTTATTTCGTTATGATATATTCCCAAAAAGTTTGAAGCGGCTGGGGTGGGAATCCCAAGTCTCTGATATTAATAATCAAGCTGGTGGTATCCAAAAAGGCGCAAGCAGTGAAAGCCTTTTTGCGACCTGTAAAACAAGGAATATAAAAATTGTGATGCTTGGTGATTCCATTACCTATGGCGGCGACTGGCGCAGGCTATTGTCCAGAAATGATATAGCAAATAAAGGGGTAAGGGCTGATACCACAAAAGATTTTTTGAAAAGATTATCGGAAATTTATGACTTGAAACCGGAACTATGCTTCATAATGGGCGGGATAAATGATATTGCGCGCAAGGTACCGGTAGAAACAATTTTTTCCAACTATATCAAGATCATAACAGGTCTAAGATCCCGAAATATCAGGCCGGTGGTACAGTCCACGCTCTATGTTTCAGCAAAAAGGCCCGACTGGAAAGAGCGGAACAGGAAAGTGGATGAATTGAACAGGCTTCTTGAAGCATACTGTAAGGCAAACGGAA
>CAYVIE010000246.1:0-3025 GCA_964451355.1 uncultured Desulfobacteraceae bacterium | reverse complement strand
GCATAAATCGGGAGATTCCTCCCGCCCGATTTTTCTAAAACAACCTTTTTTCTCATTTCCGGTCTTCTCTTAACAAACACTTCAGCAAAACTCGGACTGACTGGTCAGTCCATTTATAATGCTTAAAACAGACTGTCAATATTTTTTTAATCAAATGGATATTAAAAAAGCCTGAATGGCTTACCTGAATGGTTTATATAATTGACGGATTCGAAAAAAAATCCAATCTACCGGACAAGATCAATTTAGTCTCGACCGAAAACAGGGGGGAATTAACAGGAAAGGCTTTTTGTATTTTTGTTTTCCTGCATAGCTGTATACCGCCACATCGTTCCAAGGGTCTGGGCCGCTTTTTCAGGAGATGGCATCACAGGAATTCCGTTGTTTCGCAATATTGACTGGCAGGGATCATAGCTTCCATGAAATGAAGCGCTTATGATCGGGAAGTTATGTTTGGAAGATAAGGCGCATAAATCCTTGGCAGCCCTTTCGTAGGCCGAAAAAGTTTTTGTTTCAAACACAGCAAGGCCCTTGACCTTTTTATCAAGAATCGACAATTTAACTTCATGATGAATCGGGCCGAAAAAACCGTAATGTAAAATACCATCCACTTCTCCTGATTCAATGACTATTTCAGGGAGTATTTTCATCAAGGAATCGATATTTAAATCCATGGTCATATCGATGGGGTTTTTTGCAGATCCGATATCGGCGATAATCCTCTTGATGCGACTCTGAAGCTTTTGCGAAAATTCCGGAATAACCAACCCGGATCTCTGGGCGGAATCTGCAAAAGCGGCACCGGGGCCCCCTGAATTGCTGATTATGGCAACCCGGTTTCCCTTCATGGGCGGCAAAATAGACATGGCCCCTGCCCAGTAATAAAGGGTTTCGCTGTCTGGAGCACGAAGAATCCCGGCATGCTTGAAAAGACCATCCATGAGCTTGTCTTTTCCAGCAAGTATGCCCGTGTGTGAAATCCCGGCCCGGGCTCCTGCTTCGGTCCCCCCCACATAATAAACCACAATGGGTTTTTTCTGGGTGACCTTTGCGGCAATTTCAAAAAACGCTCTTGGCCTTTTAAGCCCTTCCAGATAAAGAGCGATGGCCCGTGTCTGTTCATCACTTCCAAAATATTCAAGGCATTCTTCAGTATCTATATTTGATTGATTCCCTACGCTTACCCCCTTGGATACCCCTATCCCCAGTCCGGCCAGAAAAGGAAGCATTTGTGTAACAAAACTGCCACTTTGCGAAATAATTCCCATGTATCCCGGTTGGTGTGTGTAAGGAAACCATGTACAGTTAAAATTGTGCCATGGATTCAAGACCCCGATGCAATTCGGACCGATAAAGCGTATTCCGTATCTGCCGGCCGTCTCCAACAGCTCTTTTTCCCTTGCCCTGCCCTTCGCCCCGGTTTCATTATAGCCCGCAGTAATCACAACAGCCTGCTTTATCCCTTTTCGCCCGCACTCTTCAAGCAGTTTGATAAGAATATCGTGATGTACAACGAAAATTGCGAGATCCGGGCTCTCGGGAATATCCAAAAATGAAGGATAGGTCTTGATGCCGAAAATTTCCCTTTCCCCGGGATGCACCGGGTAAATCGACTGTTTATAGCCTGCCGCAAGGATACTTAAAAATAATGAAGTCCCGGCTGTTTTCAGGTTATTTGAAACCCCTGCAAACGCAACGGAGCCAGGATAGAATATTTTTTGAAAATGCTCAAAGGCCATGGATATAACCTCTTGAAATTTTTAATTGATTCAAAATCAACCAATAAGCTCAATCAGGGCATCGACCGCCACTGGATCTTTCCCGCAAAGAATAACCGGGTTGATATCAATCGATTTTATGTTCTTGTGGGATACACCCAGTTCGCCGACGGCACTTATTATACCGGCTAACGCGTCCAAATCGGCGACAGGTTCACCCCTCACATTTTCCAAAATTTTTTTCCCGGAAATATCTTGCAGCATCATTTTGGCATCAGGAATGGAAATAGGGGCCAACCGAAAAGTAACATCATTTAAAATTTCAGCAAATATCCCGCCTAATCCGAACATCACGCAAGGCCCAATCAACTTATCCCTTTCAAATCCGACCACAAGTTCTCTCTTACCCAGCACCATTTCCTGAATAAGAAAGGCTTTGGGATTCAATTGGTTTTGTATCCGCCGGAAGGCCTTGTCCAAACTTTTGGTATCGGAAATATGCGTCACTACGGCGTTAGCTTCGGATTTGTGGGCAATGCCGATACCCTTCAATACGACTGGAAAACCAATTTGAAGCGCATGCTTGCGGGCCTCCTTGTTACTATGGACAACCGCTTCTTTAGGGAAAGGAATGTTTACGGATGCCAGAAGTTTTTTTGCTTCTACCTCATCCAGACATACAGTATGAGGTTTATCTTTTTGGCGTATACATTTCATTAGAGATACAGCCCTATGTAATTGAATTACAGATTATCTTTCTTCATCTATCTAAAAATTGTTGCCACTATTTGCTGGTATTGCTTCTTTTTTCTGGAATTTTCTGATGATTGCCAGACCGAAACAAGAAAGACCTAAAAGAATTGACAGCATAAGCCATCCGAAATTATATCCGTTCATATCTATGACAGCGCCGAATATCGGGGGGCCGATCACCATTCCACCCCAAGCTATTGCAAACAAAACACCCATAACAGATCCTACGAGTTCATTACCCGCTAATTCAGCCACAAGGACAATGGCAAGAGAATTCCAGCCCATTAAGGCGACTCCCAGAAAAGCTGACATCACATACAAAAGCCACAACGGAGGAGTATTGCTTAAAAAAACAACTGAAAGTGTACTCAAAATACCTATCATAGCAAGCAATGCAAGCGGCATAATCCTGTCACCCCGAAAGAGACGGTCGCTGATCAGTCCGAACATGACCCGGCTGATCGTCCCCCCCACCATGGCCACGGTGAACAAACTTCCTGCAACTGCCATGGTCAGGTCGAAAACTTCATGAGCATAGATGACAAGAAAAGCGG
>CAYVIE010000245.1:0-3082 GCA_964451355.1 uncultured Desulfobacteraceae bacterium | reverse complement strand
TATGAATTTTAAGCATTGTACCGGGATGGGGTTTATCAGATACTCCATCCCTTAAACATAAAACACCCTCAACAATCATTACCGTGAAAACACCTCCAAGGCCGGGGAGAAAGTCAGACTTCTCTTCACGCCGGAGGTGTGATTGGTAATAATCATGAAAGATTACAAGGAAAACCATGCATATATCTGAAGGAATATTAAACTGGCCTGTACTTGCAGCCGGCGCAGGGGCGGCCGCCGCAGGGGTTGCCATTGGCTTCAAGAAGATGGATCATGAAAGTATTCCTAAAACCGCCATCTTATCTGCGGCTTTTTTCGTGGCGTCCCTGATTCATGTACCTTTCGGTGTTACAAGCGTACATCTTATTTTAAACGGAATTGTGGGACTGATATTGGGGTGGGCCGCATTTCCGGCTATTCTTGTTGCCCTTATATTACAAGCTGTCTTCTTCCAGTTCGGAGGCATAACCACACTTGGTGTTAACACGGTTGTCATGGCAGGTCCTGCTGTCATTCTCTATTACGCTTGCAGGAACCTTGTCGTGAAAAAAGGCCCGGTTGGCATGATAGCTTCATTCGCGTGCGGTTTTTTCGGGGTATTTCTAAGCGGTCTCTTTTTAGCCCTTATACTGATTTTTTCCAACGAAAAATTCTTCTCAGCCGCGGCGTTGATCCTAGGCGCACATCTCCCCGTAATGATTATTGAAGGCATTGTTACGCTATTTTGTGTCCGGTTCCTGCTCGTGGTACAACCGGAGCTGCTTCATCCAACCGAAAAAAGAAGGAATGACTCATGAACAACAGGATTTCCATCATCAAATACAGATTGCTTGCTCCATTCTTTGTTTTTATTATTGCATCATTTGTTTTTCCTTTAAATGTATTTGCACACCGCATTACTGTTTTTGCCTGGGTCGATGGAGACGTTATACAGGTGGAAGGAAAATTTCCAGGCGGAAGAAAGGTGGTTGAAGGCGATGTCAAAGTGATCGATGCGGATGGTAATATCATTGTTACAGGCAAAACTGACCAGTCCGGTGAATTTAAATTTCCCACCCCGGACAAAGGACCGATAAAGATAGTCCTTGACGCCGGACCAGGACACAGGGCTGAATGGTCCATATCAAATGATGAAATACTTGAAGCAAAAGCAGAGCAAAGCCAACCTGTTTTACCATTGTCCAGTTCACCTGTTCCTGCCGTTGAAAAAAAATCCGTCACCCCATCACAGCCAGCCAGCCTGGCTTTAACTTCAAAGGAAGTGGAAGCCATCGTGGAAAGGGTGGTGGACAGAAAGCTCAAACCAGTGATGAGAATACTGGCTGACCTGCACGACAAAGGTGTTTCCCTGTCTGATATAATGGCGGGTATAGGTTATATGTTCGGTCTGTTCGGAGTGGCTTGCTATTTTTCCGCAAAAAAGAAGTAAATTATAAAAAGGACATGGGGCGGGGCAAGCCCCGCCCCATTAACGTTGGATCACTATTTAATCATTACAAAATATAATGACCCCTGATTCCGCTTCACAAAAAAAAAGCTGCCTCGATCTGGTGGATCCCAGATACCGGGTCATGGTTGCCATTATCTATTCAATACTTGTTGCTGTATTGTACAACTTCCCGGCTCTTTTCGCTTCCATGGCAGTATCGCTTGCCTGGCTTTCTCTCTCCGGCATACCTCTGAGACAGGTTGCAAAAAGATTAAGACCCGTAACAAGACTTTTGATCCTTTTCTGGATATTGTTATCAGTCACTTTTTCCGGTGAATTCATGAAAATCGGATACGTGGGCCTGTCAAGGGACGGAGTCATACTTGCTTCCACTATCACATTGAAATCCTATGCAATCCTTTGCGCCCTCATAGCTCTTATATCCCCGCTTTCCATGATTACACTCGGTCACGCCATGAACCGCCTTGGTTTCCCGGACAAACTTGTCTACCTCATGCTGCTTTGTGTCAGATACCTTTTCGTCATTGAACAAGAATACAAAAAGATATTAACAGCCATAAAAATAAGGGGATTCGTTCCGAAAACTTCATTGCATACCTACAAGACATATGCTTATATTATCGGGATGCTTTTTATTCGTGCAAACCGCCGTGCAGAAAGAGTTTATTGTGCGATGCTGTGCAGGGGGTTTTCGGGAAAGTTTCATTCTTTGACTGAATTTCCTGAAACAGGAAAAAGTATGATTTTTCTCATGAGTGCCATTCTTATTTCCATATTTCTTGTCGTGATGGAAATTATTCCACATATCCGGATATTTTAACCGGATAACATTCCAATTCCAGCAATCATGAAAAAAAAGCCTATAATAAAACTTACAGACATATGTTTTTCATACGATAAAGACAAACCCGTCCTGGATCATCTTGACTTTTCTCTTTACAAGGGCGACCGGATCGGCCTGATTGCTCCAAACGGCAGCGGAAAAACAACACTCTTTCACGTGATAATGGGCCTGCAGAAGCCGGACGCAGGAAAAATTGAAATATTCGGCAAAGAGGTTAAAACAGAAAAAGATTTTATTCCGGTTCGACGTAAAATCGGTCTTCTGTTCCAGGACGCGGATGATCAGCTTTTCTCTCCCACAGTCATCGAAGATGTTGCCTTCGGGCCGCTCAACATGGGCAGGTCGAAGGAGGAGGCCATAGAAATTTCAAAAAAGGTGCTCGGGTTTCTCGGGCTTTCAGGTTTTGAAAAGCGGGTGACTTTCAAACTTTCGGGGGGGGAAAAAAAACTAGTGTCCCTCGCCACTGTTCTTGCCATGGAGCCGGAAGTGCTCCTTCTGGACGAACCATTGACCGGCCTGGACATAAAAACATGCCAGACCATTGTAACCATTCTTTCAAAACTTGATCTTACATGGATGATAATATCTCATGACATAGATTTTCTTGATTCGGTATGTAACACCATTTTGACCATGGAAAAAGGAAAGATAGTCAAGGATACAACCATCCGTTACCATCACCACGACCACGCCCATCCCCTCGGCCATATACCTCACAAACACGAATGATGGACTTGTAAAAAGCTTTTGGATGACGCTTCGCGTCACTATATCAACAAATAACTCCG
>CAYVIE010000244.1:0-3154 GCA_964451355.1 uncultured Desulfobacteraceae bacterium | reverse complement strand
ACAAGGCCGGGATGCCGGGCTGTGGCAGCAGATTGCCTTACTTGTAACAGCCTGACATTTTATTGAGCCTGCGAAGAAGAATTCATGAGGCCGGAAATAACGGTTTATTCTGTTTTGCCGTGAAAACACCTCCGGGGCCAGGATGAAAGACAGCCGTGCTTCCATGCCCAGGGGAGGGGTGCTGCTGATCATGGAAGTTTACGAGTCTATTTTTATTTGTAGCATATTATTTATAAAACTATTTTCCGTGAGATTGTCATCAAACACCTGGTATGCGGATGAGTTTTTACTGACTCTGGCAAAAAAAACATGTTGACCGCAGGGAGCTGGTAATAATTTTGTCAATTAATCAGGATAAGAACAAAAAACGAGGTGGGTTTTCCAAGATGAATATCGTTGAGTTGAAGCATAAGAAAATAAGTGAATTGACCCGCATGGCCAAGAAATTCAATATAGAGAATGCGGCCAGGATGCGCAAGCAGGAGCTGATTTTTGCCTTGCTCCAGGCGCATCTGGAACAAAATGGAATGATTTACGGAGAAGGAACCCTGGAAGTACTCCCGGATGGATTCGGTTTTTTGCGCTCTCCTGATTATAATTACCTTCCAGGACCCGATGATATTTATGTTTCACCATCCCAGATCCGCCGATTCAACCTGAAGACCGGTGATACTGTTTCCGGGCAGATACGGCAGCCCAAGGAATCAGAACGTTATTTCGCATTGTTGAAGGTCGAGGCAATAAACTACGAGGATCCTGAACTGGCAAAGGACAAGATTCTTTTCGATAATCTTACCCCATTGTTTCCTAACAAGAAGATTAAGCTTGAAACCTCTCCTGATAATTATTCCATGCGTATAATGGACCTTTTGACTCCTATAGGGTTCGGCCAGAGGGGGCTTATTGTCTCACCTCCAAGGGCTGGCAAGACCATCCTGCTGAAGAATATAGCAAACAGCATCATAACCAATCACAAGAATGTCGTCCCCTTTGTTGTGCTTATAGATGAGCGTCCCGAGGAAGTCACGGATATGCAGCGCTCTGTGAAGGCCGAGGTGATAAGTTCGACGTTTGATGAGCCTGCCGAGCGCCATGTTCAGGTCGCCGAGATGGTAATAGAAAAAGCAAAGCGCCTCGTGGAACACAAGAAACATGTGGTCATTTTGTTAGACAGTATTACTCGTCTTGCAAGGGCGTATAATACAACTGTGCCTTCCAGCGGAAAACTCCTTTCCGGCGGTGTCGATGCAAACGCCTTGCACAGGCCCAAAAGATTTTTCGGGGCCGCCAGAAACATAGAAGAAGGCGGAAGTCTGACTATTATCGCAACTGCTCTTATCGATACCGGCAGCAGGATGGATGAGGTCATTTTCGAAGAGTTCAAGGGAACGGGCAATATGGAGCTGGTCCTGGATCGCAGGCTTGCCGACCGCAGGATGTATCCGGCAATAGATATAAATCGTTCGGGTACCCGCAAGGAGGAGCTTCTTCTTGATCCAGATGTCCTCAACCGTGTCTGGATTTTGCGCAAAGTCCTTTCGCAACTCAATCCCGTGGAAGGGATTGAATTTTTACTTGAAAAAATGCGGGGAACAAAAGATAATAAAGAATTTCTGGATTCAATGAACGCGTGATTCATTGAATGCGTAATGTGTTAATTTATTTTGTTTGTGAAAATACCCTGGCGCAGGAAAATATAGTCATTTTTTATGCCCGGGGGTGATTGCTGCTGATTGTGAAATTTACTGTTGAAGTTTGCAAAGATACTTGTATTAAGAATGCCGTGAGAATCTCGGGGTGGGTGGTTGTGGAAAATGACTGTTTTTTTATTATCCCGGAGATGTTGCATTTTAACCGTGAAAGCTTACAAGTTCAGGGAGAAGGGGAAAGATGAAGGAAGGAATTCATCCCAGATATGAAGAGACAACGATTCGCTGTGCGTGTGGAAACGAGTTGAGGGTAGGCTCAACCAAAAAAAATATAACTGTGGAGATATGTGCCGAATGCCATCCTTTCTATACAGGTAAGCAGAAGCTTGTTGATACTGCGGGAAGGATAGAAAGGTTCCGCAGGAAGTACGCCAAGTTCGCTCAGCAGAATAAAGACAAGTAGCGTTATATTTTATACCCTTTTTCCCGGTTTATTCAGCCAGGAGAAAGGGTTTTTTTTAGTCTTTTTATATTTATTTGATGAAAACTTTTACTGGTATTAGTGGATAAATGTTAGACAAGCTTTGCGGGATTGAAAATCGTTACAAGGAGCTCGAAACCATCTTGAATGATCCCAAGGTGGTATGCGACCGGGAGAATTATCCCAGGCTGCTCAGGGAGCATAAAGAGCTTTCACAGATTATCTCTGCCTTCCGCTCCTACAAGCAAGTGTTAAAGGAGATGGAGGAGAGCAAGGAACTTCTGGGCGATAATGATCCCGAAATAAAGGCGCTTGCAAAGAAAGAAATAGAAAAGCTTTCTGAGAAAAAAGCAGTCATTGAGAAGGATCTGAAAAGCCTTTTGATCCCCAAGGACCCCAATGATCATAAAAATGTTATTCTCGAGATTCGTGCAGGGACAGGCGGGGAAGAGGCGAGTCTTTTTGCGGCGGACTTGTTCAGGATGTATTGCCGCTACGCCGAGAAGATGGGCTGGAAGGTCGAGATATTATCAGCGCACGAGTCCGAATCGGGTGGGTACAAGGAGGTCATAGCCATAATAAAGGGCGAAGGTGCATACAGCAGGCTGAAGTTTGAAAGCGGCACTCACAGGGTTCAGCGCGTGCCTGTAACAGAGGCCCAGGGAAGGATTCATACCTCGGCAGTAACTGTCGCGGTTCTGCCCGAAGCAGAGGACGTGGATATAAAGATTGATCCAGCAGATCTCAAGATTGATGTTTTTCGGGGAACCGGTCCTGGAGGACAGTCTGTCAATACCACGGATTCAGCTGTGAGAATAACCCATATACCCACGGGGCTGGTTGTGGTCTGCCGGGACGAGAGGTCTCAGCTCAAAAACAAGGCCAAAGCCATGAAGGTGCTTCGGGCACGACTCTATGAGCAGGAGATGCGCCGGCAGAATGAAAAGATATCAAAGGAGCGTAAAAATCAGGTGATGTACTGGCGACGGCGCAGGTGGCGGGGATCATGGCCGCCAAGCGAGTC
>CAYVIE010000243.1:0-3218 GCA_964451355.1 uncultured Desulfobacteraceae bacterium | reverse complement strand
CTGTAAATATGATTATTTTCCAATATTAGAACGCTTTAAATTTCACGGATTCAGGATAAAAACTTAAACGATCTTTCAAGGTACTTGGTGAGACGCGATTACATGGATACCGCCGACCTGGTGGAATGGCGCACCCGCAGCACTGTCGGTGGCCTGATCCGCCTTCGCACCGGCCTTGATGTCAATCATACAAGCGTGGTGATCAGGCTGGACCAGTATTTCCAGAAGCGGCTTTTCATACTCGAAGCCGTGGAGTGGGGGGTTGCGCTTGCACCCTTGTCCGAGCGGCTGCGCAGGTTTAACGGCAACGCCAGATGGCTCCGGCTGCGTCCAGAATGGGCCGTATACCGGAGGGAGATCGGAAAACACGCCCTTGCTTTTGCCGGAATTCCTTACGACTACGGATCACTTTTCAGACAATTGCTTGGGCATGTATCTGCTAACGCAAGGCGATTATTCTGCTCCGAGCTGGCGTTCATCGCCATGAAAAGGGCGCAGGTACCGCCGGCTGCAGCCAGGATAAAGGTGCCGTGGCCGGGTGAATTCGAAAAAATAGGAACGCACGTGGCAGGAGCCGAAATTTTATGATGTTATTTCATATAGTTATAAGGCGGCCGCGTCATTTGGCCAAAAACAGCGTTAAATTTAAAAAGGAAGGGTATGGCATTATGGAAAAACAAAATGTTTTGACATGGTTGGCTTTCTGGGGTGTTTTTTGCGCCGTTGCCTGGATGGCTGCGGTCAGCCTGCAGGGTTGCCGGGCGTCTGACCGTAAGGTAGCCCTCTTTGCCGTTGAGACCGCTGGAATGACCGCCGGAAACCTGATCGCCAAAAACAACCCTGAGATCATCCCGGCTGTCAAGGAGTATTACCAGGCGTATCTCGATGGCAGGCTGACAGTGAAGGCCCTAAACGATGGAATCGAGCGCTTGAGCGAAGACCGGGAGGTAGATCCCCTGATCATCGACAGACTGCTTGCCCTGGCCGAAATGGTGGGAGCTGAGGTTGTGGACTACGAAATTCTCGGGATCAGCAACCTCGACCCGGAATTTTTGAACGCCGCGGTCACTGGCTTTGCCAAGGGGGTAGCCCTGGCGGAAAACAGAAGGGCTGGGAGCGCGAATGATCACGAGATGCCCTGATTCTGTAATGCTTTATGGAACAGTTGGCTGTTGTATCTATGGTGATCCTGACAGCATACGGCATTTCCTTATCTTGATTTCATGACAAAGCCCTTGCGTTGCCGCTTCATTACTTTATAATTGTTGTCATTGAGGATAAAAAACGTCTGTCATTCCATTTCAGACGCTGATGTAATAGATTTGGCGGACAGCGGATGTCTGGACAACTGCTGTCCGCACGGAAGGGGGGCTTTGCGATTGGGGGTTGGAAAATAAAATAGGTTTGTTTTTAAAAATATGACTACTGAATAATATGAAATATTATAATAATGAAAACAACCCAATACTTTAAATATACCAGGAAAAGACCTGACCGGGCGCAGATAAAAGATAAATGGATAATGCATGTAATGGAACACCCCCAAAAGGTGGTTGTTCAGTCTGACGGAAGGATTAGAAAGTGGGCGAAGATTCCGGAAGTGGATAAATATCTTAGGGTAATTTTGCTGGAAGACGGCGAGACGGTGCATAATGCCTTTTTTGACAGGTCTTTTAAGGAGGATTGAAAGATGAAGGTTAAATATTTTCCGGACACTGACACGGCTTTAATAGAATTTAGCGATAAAGAAGTCCATGAAACCAAAGAGATCAGCGAGGACGTTTACATCGATTTGGATAAAGATGGCAATCTTGTAAATATGACCATTGAACACGCAAAAGCCAAAGCAGGCTTGCGTGAATTCTCATATCAAGAAATGGTTCCTCCTTTAGACGGTAAAGCAGAACAGGTCGCGTGATCTGACCGCTGGTGCTGGAGCCTTATCATGGAGCAAGGGAGCATGCAAACCACCTCCCGCTGAATAGACATTTAATCAACCTGCCATAAACCTTTAGCCTATCTAAACCGATCGATCCATAACTTTTCCTTGCCACACGGGCAATCCCGAAAAATGATACGAAACGTTATACGCTCCTGTTATTAATAAGCTAATTTTCCTACAAGCAAAACTACTACAACACGAATTTGCAAGACAAAACTCGGGTTAAAGAGCTTTTGCTGTATATCCAGTATTACTTTGTTGAGGCTTTAGGATAGTAGTGCTGTTCAGGGAAAAATGAACTCGCCTGAATCAATGGTATTAAAGGTACATCAAGCTAAGAAACATTGCCACCATTCAAAGCAGCCAGCCAAACCACATATACGGTTCAAGACCCTGGTTCAAAAACTTTGGCCGTACGCTTATGATTATAAAATTTAACCCAACTTTACGCACTACTGCAGGGTTTTATTAGCCATGATCATAATTAAATTTCCTGATTATATGCAATCTCCATAAATACATATATACTGTGTTATGGTAATCAAGAAAAGTTATTCATTAATATTTTTTACGATTTCTTCATTGACATCAATAGGTTAAGAAAGTTATCATGTAATTAATATGGCAAAGCTTATGTAGGAGTTGCGTGGAGTAGCTTTGAAAAGAGAGATTTTGTATAGAATAATAAGTTATGCTAATGGATTGTTCTTATGAATGCTGAAAGACTGCATAGTGTGATTGATACTATTGTTCAAGATAATAAAAAATTTAATTATGTGAATTTGCTGCAACAACTAGAAGCAGCTTATCAGCAATCTGTTCAAAATCCTAATCCTCAACACGCAAAAAATTTTGATAATGCTTACAACAATATCGTCAATGCTGTAAAAAGTTCAAAAACGCGGAGATTATCACCTAGTCGACTGAAAATATTAAATAAAGTTGGTGGTGGTCTCTATATAGGAGACGGACTTCTTGAGAAAATAGAGGAGATTTTTTCTGCTAGTAAGACACCTTCAAATGTAATTCAAGAGTTACAAAATCTCAGAAATGCCGTTAATAAATTTATTTCATCTGTTACTGCAATTAGTACCTCTTTTAAACAGTTGAAAATTAAAGTTGAGGACATTCCAAAAAATGAGGCTGAATTGGAGCTGCTTTTACCGAATAATCTCACTGAAAGTTCTCTCGGTGGTTTAGCAGAAGAAACAGCGAAGTTAGATAGAGCAATAGGAGACATTTTAGAAACAGTTAATCAGACTCGAGTGCCATTAAA
>CAYVIE010000242.1:0-3245 GCA_964451355.1 uncultured Desulfobacteraceae bacterium | reverse complement strand
ATGAATTTCTTAAGGACTACAAAACTCAAGATGCAGTAATAAGAAATATCGAAATTATTGGAGAGGCCAGTAAGAAAATATCATCAGATTTAAAGGACAAGTATTCGAATATTCCTTGGAACATGATTGCAGGGACACGTGACAGGCTTATTTATGGGTATTTTGGTGTAAATATTGATATTGTGTGGGAAATAGCAACAATTGATGTGCCTGTATTAGAGCAAGAGGTCAAAAAGATAAAGGATGAATATTTCGGCTAACCAGTCGCTGGAGGGAACGCCGAATAGCGCTGCGCTTCGCTTGCACTATCGGCGCCCCTCAGCCGCGAGCCCCGTTCGCTGCAACAAAATAGGAATAATCGAAAATGAAATGGCAAAATCTGATATTTCAGTTCAAGATTTCCTTAAAGGAGATAAACCCAACTATCTGGAGGAGAATTCAAGTACCTGCAAAATATTCGTTTTGGGATCTCCATGTCGCAATTCAGGATTCTATGGGTTGGTTTGACTGCCATCTTCATGTTTTTAGCCTTAAAAAGCCACATGGGAAAAAAATAATCGAAATCGGTATCCCAATGGATGATTTCGATGACATTAAGACTCTTCAAGGCTGGGATGAATACATCTCAGATTATTTTTTCGAACCTGGAATGATTGCCACTTATGAGTATGACTTTGGCGATAGTTGGAATCACGAAATTGTTCTTGAGGGAATACTGTTGAAAGATAAAACCTCTAAATATCCACGCTGTATAGACGGTCAACGGGCATGTCCTCCTGAAGATTGTGGCGGTGTTTGGGGGTATGAGAATCTTTTAAAAGTTATTACCGATCCAGATAACGATGAATACGAAAGCACAATTGAATGGTTAAGCGGATGGTATGGGAAATATGACCCAGAAGCTTTCAATAGAAAAAAAATTAAATTTGATAACCCTAAAAAGAGATGGAAGAAAGCCTTTTTAAAACATTAACCTCCTTATAACTATCTGTAATTACACATAAAACAGCGTACAAATCGTTTGAGATGGACTGGGCAAAGCCGTGCCGTTTTTGGAAGGCAGTATTTGAGCGGTAGTTTTTATCTTTATCATGGTTTTTCAGTTATCATCGCCCAGCCACTCAGCTTTATGTTCGCCACGACAGCAGGCGGCGGACACGCGGTAAAGGCTGCCAGCCCCGTTGGGCGAAATCAATCAAAGGAATATCGAGATGGCTTCTTTCGCAGAATATGATCAATTTGATGGCATGGGCCTGGCCAGGCTGGTCAGAGATGGAGAAATCAGCGGTATAGAGCTTTGTGAAGAGGCGATTCGTCGTGCGGAAGCCTTGAATCCAAAGCTAAACGCAATCATTACGCCCCTGTATGATTTTGCACGAGAAGCTGCCGGGCGTTCCCAGTCCGACGCCCCCTTTTGCGGTGTTCCCTTCTTGCTGAAAGATGCCCACCACGCCCTGAAAGGATTTCCCATGAGTTCCGGCAGCGAGTTGCTAAGAAATTTTGTTCCCCAGCATGATGCCGAAATAGTAAGACGCTTTAAAAACGCCGGCCTGGTCATCCTTGGTAAAACGAACACGCCCGAGTTCAAGCTCGCCTACACGACGGAGCCCAAAGCCTTTGGGCCAACGCGGAACCCATGGAATCTTGATTATTCAGCAGGCGGCTCCAGCGGGGGGTCAGCCGCGGCCGTGGCCGCACGCATCGTTCCTTTTGCATCCGCAACGGATGAAGGCGGATCCATTCGTGTGCCTGCATCCTACTGTGGTCTGTTCGGCCTGAAACCTAGCAGGGGGCGTAATCCGGTTGGACCGGATTTTGATGAAGAATGGGACGGCATGTCTACCAGCCATGTCATAACCAGATCAGTCCGCGACTCCGCGGCGATGCTGGCCGCCGTCTCCGGCCCTGAACGTGGCGCGCCCTATGGCATTTTCGCACCGGAAAGGCCTTTTATCGAAGAAATACATCTTGAGCCGGGTCATTTACGAATCGGTTATCATACGCGATCCGCATACGGAAAAGATGTTCATCCGGAATGCATCAAGGCTGTGGATCTGGCTTGCAAACTGCTCGAAAGCTTGGGGCATGATGTCGAAGAAATTGTTCCCGATTACCAGGAAGAAGATGCGGCGTTGAACTGGTGTATCGTGATGATTGGGAATCTGGCCGCACGTGTTAACAACTTGGTTCAGATATATGGTCACTCAACAATCAGGCACAAGTTGGAATTACAGAACTACGCATTATACAGTATTGGACAGAGACTCAAAGCACTTGACTTTGTAAAAGCCAAACGCAGATGGCGTCAGCTCGGAGCCATCATGGATCAAATGTTGAGCAAATACGACATGATTCTTATCCCAACCCTCGGAGAGCCCCCCGTTCCTGTCGGGTCCCAGGAACCGGGCAAAGCAGATCAACGCGCCATGAAATTGCTCAGTTCGTGGGTCGGTAAAATGATTCTTGGCAATCGAAAATTAACCTACTCAATCTTGGAGGAGCTTGTTTACAATACAATGAAAGGCCAGATGCCTTTCACCCTGATTGCCAACATTACCGGACAGCCTGCCATGTCTGTCCCCCTGCATTGGACTGAAGACGGGCTGCCCTGCGGCATCCAGTTCATCGGTCGCCTGGGTGACGAAGCAAAATTGTTGAGACTTGCTGCCCAGTTGGAAAAGGCGCAGCCGTGGTTTGACCGGAAACCGCAAATTTTACAATGAATATGACGTAGCCCTGAATATGACCTGGCCGGGCCAATAGTGGAGGATTCTTACTTTGCTGTGCTTCTTGTGTTTCGATCATTGGCAATGTGAGGCTTCATGCCTGGCGCATTTGAGATCGTGATGGTAAAGCCGGGCAGCTAGTAAAGAATCGACTGGGTGAAAACGGGCCTTTCAGGAGCTCGTTGGAGTCCCGGGAAGCTTCTTTGCGGGTTGTTGCCGGTACAAAGCTGATATACGATCTCATTTAATCACACCATAAACTGCTGTAACAGTATTATCCAAATATGGAGAGATGGCAACTTTGAGGGCGCTTTTGTCTGATTTAACGTTTTGGCGGTAAACGAGCTTTTCACCAGTGTCGATAATGCGGATGTATATGGTTTTTGCATGCAGCTCAATCCTGCAGTAGTATCTGTGTTGTTTAGTGTAGAATATCATTGAGCCTTTACTAAAAAATAAGATTATGAACCTGAATCCGTGAAATTTAAAGCGTTCTAATATTGGAAAATAATCATATTT
>CAYVIE010000241.1:0-3252 GCA_964451355.1 uncultured Desulfobacteraceae bacterium | reverse complement strand
GTAGCCGAGCATATCCCTGACCAGGTAACAGAGATTTTGACGCCCTTTGTGGATAGAGGCGGAGAATGGCCTCTTCGAGTCTTGAATGTAATTTGCTGGAATGAGGTAAATGATTCCGAACAAATGTTCGAGTTGCGGCTGAAACTGGCAACAATGGGTCATGTTAAAGATTTTGTTGACTGGAAAACTTTGTGTGCTAGGCATCCACTCCGCGCTGTCCGCTTGATAGAGGCCGTGCTTTCGACCTGGAAGATTGACGATAAGGAACCATCGACATGCAGAAAAGGGCGGTTGGAGAGATGGTACGATCAGGATCTGGAGGCATTGCACGGCGCTGTGAAAAAATATCCGGCCCAGACCTGGGATCTCCTGATAGGTCATATTGAACGATTGACCAGTCTTAAGGTCACTCCTTACGACCTAAGATTGGAACGGTGGCGGGAAAGCCGTCTTTCGTCTAGTGAGACAAGCATCGCCCGTGGAGTGGTTGATCTGGTCATTCTGGCTGGCCAGACCCTTGCCGCCAAGAAGCCAGATGAACTGGTGAGGCGAACCAATCCTCTAGGAAACAGTGTTTCTTCAGTAGTGCAGGAGATCATTGTGGCATCGTATACCCATCTGCCCGTCAGTCACGCAGATACGGGCATAGCTTGGCTCCTATACGATCCCGCCCGGTTTCGGCTTGGTTCTGGCTATCATGAACCGGAGTGGATGCCGGCGGTCCGGCTCATTGAGGCACTGTCTCCACACTGTTCCGATAGATTATTCCAACGTCTTGAAGAGGCTATCATTCACTATCATGCCCCGGAAGAAAAACGGGATGCCGAGTATTATCTGAAAGGCTGGCGTGATAGTTATTTCGGCCATTATTGGGGCAAGACCCAGTATTTCCTTCTGCCAGCGCTCGCTGCCAATAGAATACAGCCAGCCACGGCAGATTTGATTCAGGTTCTTCAAAGAAAATTTGCTCATTATTCCCCGGAAAGATTTTTGAGAACTGGAACCATTCGTGGTGGTATGGTTGGCTTCAAGCTAGACCTGAATCTTGAAAAAATAAGCGATCGGGCATGGCTCAAGATAGTCACCAGTGAAAACGTCACTGAGTCTGATAACCACAAATGGATTCAGGTTGATTCTAATCATGTGCTGACAACATCCATTCACCAGTTTAGTGGTAGTTTGAGCCTGATCGCCAAAAGATTCCCGGAACGCTTTGGCCGACTTGCGCTTCAGTTCCCTAATAACATTCATCCGGCTTATGTCTCAGCCATCCTGGATGGTTTTGGGAAAAAGCAGCCAGGGGAAGAGGTACCTGAATCCGAGAAAGAGTCCTGGCAGCCTGCACGCATTGAAACTGTTGAGGCCGTACTGGAAAAATATCAAGCCTGTGAAGACCGGGAAACCGCCATATCATTCTGCCGGCTTATTGCGGAAAGAGCCGATGAAAACTGGTCGGATAAAACCATTGCGAGGCTGGTTCATTACGCCCGTAATCATCCAGACCTGGAAGCAGGCAAATTGAATCTCCATTGTGATAAGAGCTGTGATGAGGCCTCGGTTGAGATACTTTTTCAGAATACCATCAACTGCGTCCGTGGCGTGGCTGCCAGCGCAATCGGACAACTGCTTTGGGAACGTAAGGATCGCCTGGGGCAGGTTAGAACCGGTATCGAGGCCCTTGTCAGTGATCCTCACCCAGCGGTACGAATGGCGGCCATAGAGGCCATTGAGCCTGTCCTGAATATTGACAAAGATTTGGCTGTCCATTGGTTTTGCGAGGCATGTAAAGATGATTTACGGATGGCTGCTTCACCAAGGGCTCTAAACTTCTATAATTATACCGTTCCAAGCCATATAGATAAGATCGGGCCGATTATTCAACAGATGATCTTTTCTTCCTTTGAGGACGTGGCCAGGGAAGGGGCGAGGCAGGTCACAGGTAGGTGGCTGTTTCATGGCTTTTTTAAAAAAGAGTTTGCCAAATGCCAGATGGGAACTGTGGCACAGCGGAAGGGCGTCGCTAACGCAGCCGCATCATTATTGCATGACAGGAGATATTCTCCAAAATGCCAGGAACTCTTGCGCCAATTCATGAACGATCCAGAGAAAGAGGTGCGGGACGAGTTGCGCGGCATGTTCAGAAACAGCGATTTAGTTAACGATCCTGAGTATGCAGCATTTACTAAAGAGTATATCAAGTCACAGGCCTTTGCCGATGATCCCGACCATTTCGTCTGGTCTTTAAAAGATCTTGCTGGAAGCTTCATTCCTATCGCAGATGCGATATTTACTGTCTGTGAAGAGTTTTCTACAACCCTGCAAGAAAAAACCCGTGATATTGGTTCAGGTTATCCCCATATGGCTTCAGAAATGTCATCAATTTTATTGTGGCTCTACGAACAAGCCCAAGATAAGCGGAACAGGCAGATTGCTGACCGATGCTTGGATATCTGGGATATGCTTTTTGAAAATCGGGTTGGAAGGACTATGGAATTAACGAAAGCAATGGAACAATGAGTAATCTGTTTGAGAACTGGAGACCTGGGTTATGATATCACCGCGTTTGATATGGCGGAAGGAATCAAACCAACGTCCATTCTCTGTTTGGGGAAAATGTGGAGAAAAACATTTCCCGCGTAGGGACGCGGAGAACGGGACTCGGAGGCTCTCAAGGCATTGTAAATAAAGGACTCTTGAAGTGTTAGCGCTGGGGAGACTGGATTTCTGGAAGGCGGCGAGCCCACCACCATTTTAATCAGGACGAACCGGCCTGAGTGCCGCAAGCGGCATGCGGGGTGGTTCTTTTTTTTGGTTCATCCGACTAATGTGTACCTGGTCTTGTGAATGGCCATAATTTTAAGTTTGAAGAATTCAAGATCCCTAAAGCCATAAGCCTGTCGTTTCATGGTTTTTATTTTATTGTTTGTCCCTTCCAGAGGGCCGGTAGAGATAGGATAATCATACCAGGCAAGTATGCCACTGCGATAGGCGGCAAGGGTGTTTGCAAAACGCATTAATACTCTGATTCTGGAAGCTTTTGCTCTTCTAATTCAGTCGAAAAGAAACAGTTCAGCATCCTTTTTACATGGCTGTTGCCACAATTGACGCAGATCTTCTTTTAGATAGTAAGCAGTGGCTAACGGTTCATTAATCTTGGCCATTCACAATACCAGGTACGCATTAGTCGGATGAACCTCTTAACGTACATTCCGCACCCTTTTTTACGACTTTGGCACAATTTTATCTTCTGCT
>CAYVIE010000240.1:0-3257 GCA_964451355.1 uncultured Desulfobacteraceae bacterium | reverse complement strand
GAAGGGTCCTTATGTGGGAGCCGTCAACATCGGCATCGGTCATTATTATTATTTTGTGATACTTTATCTTGTCTATATCGAATTCATCAGCCCCTATTCCAGCCCCAAGGGCGGTTATTAAATTTTTTATCTCTTCACTTCGCAACAACTTGTCGAACCTGGCCTTTTCAACGTTGAGTATCTTTCCTTTCAAAGGAAGGATAGCTTGAGTTCTCCTGTCCCGCCCCTGTTTCGCAGACCCGCCTGCTGAATCACCCTCAACAATGAAAAGCTCCCTTTTTTCAGGATCTGATTCCTGGCAGTCAGCGAGCTTACCCGGCAAAGACGCATCAAGTATCCCGTTTTTGTTCCTTGCAAGATCCCTCGCGCGTTTTGCGGCATCCCTGGCTCTTGCAGCTGATATGGCCTTGGTTATTATCTTTTTTGCAACATCAGGATTCTCTTCCAGAAAAGTGGAAAGATGTTCGTTCAAAAATGATTCAACTATTCCACTCACTTCGCTGTTACCAAGTTTTGTTTTTGTCTGGCCTTCGAACTGGGGGGATTTGATCCTTACACTGACAACAGCGGTCAACCCTTCTCTGATATCATCGCCTGTGATCTTTGTCTTGAGCTTCTTTAACATGTCAGAATTCGCTGCATACTGGTTCAGCGTCCGGGTAAGGCCTTTTTTGAAACCGCTTAAATGGTAACCACCTTCTATGGTGTTGATATTGTTTGCAAAGGAAAAAAGTTTTTCATTGTATGTATCGTTGTATTGTATTGCTATCTCAACCTGGATATCGTTCTTTTCACCCTCTATGATTATAGGTTCATGGATTACGGAATGCCGGCGGTTCAAATATTTAACAAAATCCGCAATCCCTCCCTGATAGCAGAATTCGTTTCTCTGGTCGGTCCTTTCGTCTTCAATTACAAGAGTTATCCCCTTGTTTAAAAAAGCAAGCTCCCTCAATCTTCGTGACAGAACACCATATTCAAATACGTCTGTCTTCATTATGCTCGTGTCGGGCTTGAACCTTATCTTTGTTCCTTGCTTGTCGGTTGTTCCCACAACAGTAAGTTCGCTTGTCTTTTCTCCCTTTGAAAAGGTCTGCCTGTATATTTTTCCGTCTTTGTAAACCTCCACCTCGAGAAATGAAGAAAGGGCGTTCACCACGGAAACACCAACACCATGAAGACCGCCTGAAACCTTGTAGGAATTGTGATCGAATTTACCACCGGCATGGAGTTTTGTAAGCACGAGTTCAACAGCCGGAATTCCCTCTTCATGATGTATTCCCACTGGAATTCCACGTCCGTTGTCTTCGACAGTTACGCTGTTATCAGCATGTATAGTTACCTGAATACGGTCGCAGAACCCGGCCATGGCCTCGTCTATACTGTTATCGACCACCTCGTAGACAAGATGGTGAAGGCCGTTTATATCCACGCTTCCTATATACATGGCCGGCCTCTTGCGCACCGCCTCAAGGCCCCTTAATACATTAATGCTCTTTTCGTCGTAAGTGTTATTATTATTATTATTATTATTCATATCAGTATCGTCCTTTAGCTGTCCTGAGAGGTGTCAAAACGCATGGGCATTATCAGAACCAAAAAACTTTCATCTCCTTCTCCCCTCATGATACACGGCCCATCTGTCCTTTCTATATTGAAGAGAATTGTCTCGCTTTCTATCTTTTCAGCAGCATCCATAATGAAACGGATATTGAAGTATGCCTGGATGTTCTCCTCACGCCCGTACTCAATATCCATTTCCTCCCTGGCCTCGCCAAGAAATTGATTGTTGACATGAATCGTGAGCTCGTTGTTTTCAAATATGAAATTTCCGGCCCTGTATTCTTCCGAAGTAAAGATAACCATCCTTTTCAACATACTCAGGAAATTTTCCCTGGGCAATTTCACATCATTTGCAGGATCAAATATTAACTTGTTTTTATACTCAGGAAAGGAGCCGTCCATGAGTTTAGCAACTATGGTCTCGTTATCCATCTGGAAGACAATATTATTTCCTTTAACACCGATTCTTATCTCGCCATCATCGTCTATGAACTTTACAATCTCCATCAAGGATCTCTTTTTGATAAGAATTCCCTCTTCAGGTATAGCAGAAAAATCCCCCTGAAACGGTGTGTCAACTTTAACAAGTCTTCTTATGTCCGTGGAAACCATCCTGAACAGATTTTCTTCCCTGATGATTTCAAAAAAAACCCCTAGAACGAATTCCCTCCGTTCATCAGGAAGATATGCAAGGGTTGCGGTTCGTTCGATCATCTTGCGGAAGACGGACGCCTCCATTGTTATAAAACTGTATCCATCAATTTCGGGTATAGCGGGGAAGTCAACAGGATCCATTCCGGGTAAATGATATTCAACCTGGTCACACGAAATTTCCACCCAGCGGTTATCCTGTTCTTCTATTTTAAGAATCTCTTCAGGAAAAACCCTTATGATATCACAAAACCGCCTTGCATTAATTGCAATTGTACCGGATTCTTCTATCTCTGCGGGATAGAATCCCTCAAACCCGGTATCGAGATCTGTTGCTGATATCAATATCCCGTTATCCATTGTCTGGATAAGAATGCATCCTGTCATGGCCATTGTGGCCCTTTTTCCGGCCAGGGTCTGAATTTTTGGGATTACCGAGATCATGTCTTTGCGGTTCAATGATATTTTCATGATATTCCTTATTATTTTTTCATGTTAAAAGAAAAATATAATAAAAATGGATTGTCCAAACTGATGAAAACCCTGATAACTTACCATATTTATTTAAAATATTTTATGATACTTCATGTCGATAACATATACGAAAAACAATCGATAACTCTTTGTTTTTGTGATCGCTAAAAATTCGATGTCAAAAACCTGTGTTTATTGACATCGAATTGACAATAATGATGTTGAAAACCAAGAAAAAGATTTTACTCCAACGCCATGAAAGGGGGCCGGGGTCCAAAGTGAAAATCTGAAAATTTTTTATTTTGTTGATTATATCCTATACCACGGTAAAAGTAAAGAAAATATATTTCAAGTACTTATGCTGAATTTGGCAGGTTACGTCCGCGTTTTGTGTCCCGCCGGTGCGTAGAGTTACCACAGTAAGAATTAATGATCATCCATCAATCCGTGACGGCACCAGATTTTTATATTTTTTTAATTAACCCATCTGATAAGCAATTTTTGATGCCCTGAAAGGGGAGCTTGGAGATTACATCGAGCGCTGCGATCTTCCATAAAATTTTTTTTAC
>CAYVIE010000239.1:0-3264 GCA_964451355.1 uncultured Desulfobacteraceae bacterium | reverse complement strand
CGTTCACATGCGGCTTGGTCCGCTCAAACTTCTTCTTTGACATCGTATCGTCCTCCCATGTTAAATCCTTACATTTTGAGAAACCTTCCCCGGCAAATTCCAGATACCGGGATGATAAAAACGCCGGGGTTTTGCCCCATGCGCACGCAAGCGCGGCATCAGATAACGGCGCCGGCTTTGTTCCCACAGCCAAAAAATAAAAATGGAGCCCACGACCGGAATTGAACCGGTGGACCTCTTCCTTACCAAGGAAGCGCTCTACCTACTGAGCTACGTGGGCATCTGCACGAGCCTGATTATGGAGCGGGAGACGAGACTCGAACTCGCGACATTCAGCTTGGAAGGCTGAAGCTCTACCAACTGAGCTACTCCCGCTCAGTCTTGAAACAGGATGTAATTATATCCGGTTATCAAAAAAATCAAGTCTTATCTGCATAAAAAAAACTTTGAGGGCTCCCGCCCTTAACTCGATCTGGTAACAGCGGCCGCCGTAGTACACAAATTTATTCTCCTACAACAAGCCGCTACAAGGAATGAATATTTTTTACAATCTTATTCTTTCTGGATAAAGCGGAAAGGAGCAGCCCTATCCTGTGCTTTTGGTGGTGGGGGGAGGATTCGAACCTCCGAAGGCTGCGCCGGCAGATTTACAGTCTGCTCCCTTTGACCACTCGGGAACCCCACCATCTTGCTGGAGCCAGCGGAGGGAATCGAACCCCCGACCAACTGATTACAAATCAGTAGCTCTACCGACTGAGCTACGCTGGCATGATTTACTCTCAGTCATACACAATTCTGAACCAGGCTGTTTCCGGCAAATATCTCTTCCTGACTGCGTGTTGGCTTATTGCCCGTTGGCTTATTGTCCGGAAATTACAACCCGGCTTGATGAACACAGCCATATCGCAAATAGAGATGAAGTTGTCAAGTTATTATTGTCCCCGAACCATAACCCGGCTGGATTTTTTTCATAAATCGCGTAATAACGGGAAATGGCGGGTGTGCTAATAATTTTGATTCAGCCTGACTGAATTTAAACATAAAATTGTTTACAATCAATGATCCCAATAATTATTGATGATTTATATTTGTTTTACAGGTATTGCAACCTGATTTTTTATTGACTTTACGTTGCCAGATGTATAATTGTATCGGCTGCAGGTTAAGGTGTGTGACCCGAAACGGTAATCACTGCCTGGACATCACGATTTTAATGGAAAATTTATTAATGTGTAAAATCAGTAAGTTATTTGCTTTGATCACGGCCTTTTGGGCCGTTTTTTTATCGTTTCCCGGCTGCGGATCTTTTCATCGTCCCGGCGGCAGGGAGGTCTTAAAATCTGGAGCCAACGGACAACAAGCCCTTTTGCAACCGGAAATGGCGGAAAACGGGATAACACCTCTTGATATTGATCATATTTCCAAAAACGAAATAGAAGTCCTCCCTCTTCTTCCGATAGATGAAACATTATCTGAAGAATCCGGGGCATCACAGGACCGGGAAGAGTCCGGAAGTGGAATCCAGGGACAAAAAGATGCCTATATCTCGATTCAGTCAAAATTCGACAAGGCCCTTGAATTCTACCAGGATTCACAGGACTTCTGGCAGAAAGGTGACATAGACAATGCTTTGGCCTCGCTCGATAATGCATATGCTCTCATAGTGAACACACCGATCCTGGACTCCCCAAAGTATACACAACAAAAAGATGATCTCAGGTACATGATCTCCAAGAGGATCCTGGAGATTTACGCTTCGAGGTATACAACGGTCAAAGGCAATCATAATGCGATTCCGCTTTCCATAAACTCCCATGTTCAAAAGGAAATCGACTTTTTCACAAAATCAGGACCCGGACGCAGCTTTTTCATAGAATCCTTCAAGCGTTCCGGCCGTTACAGGCCATATATTCTCAGTAAACTCCGAGGAGCCGGACTTCCAGAAGAACTCTCCTGGCTTCCACTTATAGAAAGCGGATACAAGGTAAAAGCGATGTCAAACGCCAGGGCGTTGGGCTTGTGGCAATTTATCGCATCCACAGGATACAAATTCGGCTTGAAAAGAGACAGATACATTGATGAACGCCTGGACCCATTCAAGTCCACCGAGGCCGCCATTGCATATCTTAAAGAACTGCATGATATATTCGGTGACTGGCTAACAGTTCTTGCTGCTTATAACTGTGGGGAGGGACGGGTTCTATCCGTAATAAGGAACCAGAACATAAATTATCTTGATAATTTCTGGGATCTCTACCAGCAGCTGCCCAATGAAACCGCCAGGTATGTACCAAAATTCCTGGCGGTTTTACATATAATCAATCATCTTTCCGACTATGGCTTTGACGGCATTGAGCCTGATCCTCCATTGTCATTCGAAATCGTGGAGATCAAAAAACAAGCATCCTTGAAAAAAATCGCTCAAGCCATGGGACTGGATGAGCAAACCCTTGTCATGCTCAACCCGGAGCTGAGATATAAAATCCTTCCGAACAGGACATATCCGCTCAGGGTTCCAACAGGTAAAAAAGAAATCCTTTTAGCCAAAATAGATGAAATCGAGGAATACTACCAAAGCCCGCATAACATAATATATCACAGGGTAAGGCCTGGAGAGACGCTATCTACAATAGCAAGGCGATATAACACCACACCGGCAAAAATAGCCTGGTACAACAATATCTACAGGCAAAATTATATTGTAGCGGGCCAGGTCCTTAAAATACCCCAGGCAGGGGCATTTGCAGCCCAGGCAAGCATGATAGCCCCTCCGCCGAGACTGGTGATACATACTGTCAAACAGGGGGACTCCCTTTGGTTGCTTGCAAAGCGTTACAACACCACCACAAAAGAAATACAAAAAATAAATGGTTTGAAATCGGTAATGCTCCATATAGGCCAGAAATTGAAGATTCCAGTAGGCGGAAGCAGAAATTTTTCAACTTATACTGTCCGACCTGGCGATTCCCCCTTTTCAATTGCAAAAAAATATAATATGAAGGTTGATCGTCTGCTCAAGATAAACCGTTTAAAAAAGAACAGCACCATATATCCCGGGCAGGTCCTATACGTTGAATAAAACCTTGTGCCCCCGTAGCTCAGTGGATAGAGCAATGGATTCCTAATCCATGTGCCGCAAGTTCGATTCTTGCCGGGGGCACCTTAAAATAATCTCCTCCAATATCCCTATACCCATTAATGCCTGACTATTTTCTTAGCCCAAGTTTAACACCTGCTTCATCAAAAATGGTAGATTTGGGCATA
>CAYVIE010000238.1:0-3268 GCA_964451355.1 uncultured Desulfobacteraceae bacterium | reverse complement strand
CCGCTTTCCGGCGAAGCGCAACGCAGCAGACGGACTTTTTACGGAGCCGTCAAAATTCATCAGATAAATTTTTTAAACAAAAAGGGACCTGTTCAGGGATAGATTAAAATCTTCCCGGAGGCAGTATACGAATAAATATCCTTCCGGAGCCCAGCTGTTAGCTGTTAATTCAATTAGGAGAATACCTGGAGCGCGTTTGCAGCTCTTCCCCGCCAATCAGTAATTGCGCGATGGACTTTACCGTAAAGACATTTCCCGAGGCCGGGGTGAAATACAGCCCTCTTTTTACACGTCGGGGGGTGATTTCACCTGTTCGTGAGAGTTTATGAGATCATCATGCATACATTGATTACAACAAACCGTTATCTCTCATAACGGATGCTTGATGTTATAATGCATCGAGGAATTCATTTATTATTGATTCATATATTTCTTTTGTCGATTCAGCAACATAGTCAACTATCCTGCTGTTATGGAGGCTGATCATTCCGTGGAGCAGACTCCATATCTGGATTACTCTGCGTTGAACCAGCGGAGAGTCCTTGGGTTTTCCCATTATCTGTGAAGCTGTTGTCAGGCCGAGGTCGACTATATCCATTGAGAGTTTGTATTCAGCTTCCGAAAGGTGCTCAAAGGGTGTTCCAATATATTCATTATACTTGGGCACCGGGCGTGTGAACATTATGTCATAGTATTGCGATTTTTCTATTCCAAACGTCATGTAGGCGTCTATCATTGCTCTGGCGCGTTTGATAGGCGCCGAGTATCTGTCATAGGCTTCCTTTAGCTGGGCATGAAGCATTTCAAAGCCCTGGATCACGATGGAGAGATAAATTTCATCTTTACCTGAAAAATAATTGTAGATATTAGGAGCCGTCATTCCAACCCGGGCGGCGAGGTTCCGCATTGTCAGGGCGTCCATCCCACCTGAAATCAGGATGTCCAGGGCCTTTTCAAGGATTCTTTTCTTTACCTGTTCTATTACTTCTGGGTCTCTTGGTGTTTTCATTACGGTTTTTCCTGGGACAATAAGTATTCATGTTAAAAACCTGGTAGGGCAGCCTTGAAACGCCACCCCCATTATCATCATATCATCTAACCTATGAAGATAATTTTCTATATTCATATTGCATGTTTTCGAGCGGTGTTCAACAAAAAATTATAGGTTTTCCCAAAACGCTTGAGTTATTAAATTGTGCTCAGGCTCTGTTTTAATAGTTCCCCGGGTTCGTGAGATTTTCCCCCTATGATGGATGCCTTGAGGCCGCCGGCCGATAATGAGATTATATTTGCCGGTGGCTGGCACGGCAAAATGACATAAGGACAAGCGGTACTAAGGGTGGATTAATCATGATGGACTTGTAAAAAGTCCATCATCCGGCCGAGGGCGGTTTAGCCCCGGGCATGAAAACCGGGCTGTCTTTCATCCAATCCTCGGAGGCGTTTTCACGTAAAGTCCATTATGAGGCCGGTGCTGGCCGGTAAATTTTCTGGGGTCGTGAAAAAAGTCCATTTTATCATGGAGAACCCCATGGGAGTCAGGGAAATCCGCAGACTCCCATGGGGCTTGGGGGAGGGAGGAGTGGTTAATCCTAATCTGCTGGTTCAAAATATTCTTTTTCAGCTCCGCATTTGGGGCATACCCAGTCGTCAGGCAGGTCTTCAAATGGTGTGCCTGCCGGAATATTAGCTGCCGGGTCTCCTTCTTCCGGATCATATACATATCCGCATGGACATTCATATTTCATGATATTTCTCCTTTCTTTCTTGACAGTAAGTTGCTGGTCGGCTGAAAATATTATTTTAGTTTATCCTGAAGCTCTGAAAAACGGCCATTCCATGCACATTCATCGCAATATACACTACTGTCGGGCCTGATCTGAGGGTATGAATCCGGGTTTATGGTTTCCTCAAAACATATTTCACCATCTTCATTAAGATTGAATTTGTAGATTTCAAATTGATCCTCTGGATCTTTTACAAAGAAATTGGTGCAACCGCATATTGGGCATTTCATTTTTAGACCTTATAATTTTATATGATTGCCGGAAACGAGACTCCAGTTGATAGATATAGATTTTATACATTTTACACTATCAAGATTCATGCCATGATTATGTGTCTTGGCATGGGGGTTTTATTTATTTGGAAAAACTTATGCCACCCTGATGGCCCCGTAACCTTTCATGATTAGCAGAAATCATGAAAGGTTACGGACCCGGGGCTTGAGTTGTTGTCTTTTGCTTGAGACAAAATTGTTTCATGTGTTTTGATAATTTTGAGACAGTCTTGGCTTATGAGAATCGAATCTCCATGTCAGAGGAGATTATTCCATCGTTGACTGCGCGTATGGATTCGGCAAAAGGTTTTAGATCGTAGGTTTTCCATGAATGATGGACTCGTAACAAGTCCATCATCCGGCGGTGGGCGGTTTAGCCCCGGCCGGGGGTGGGGGTGGAACCATTTGAATTCATTTCAAATGGCGGGGGAGGTGAAGCCCTCCCCCATCTCGTAAAAAATCGTTTTTCGCTTTTTTACGAGATCATCATGAATGAAAATGAAAGATCAGTAGAGCAATACTATTTTCAGAAGAATTCATTTTGAACCTGATTCGGTTTTCTAATAAATATTAACAGACGTCTGTTAATATTTATTTTGTTTTCGAATCAGGTTCAGTGGAACCAGGAGCTATCTTTTTAGCAAGCTGGGCCACCCGTTGGCCGAGCAGCTTGGCATTTTCCACGGCTTTCTGGTCCGGAGCGCCAACGCAGGCGACCCCGTAATGTCCTGTTGCGGTCATGGGGTCTCCTGTGATAATCATCCCGTAAATCAAGAGAGCGCAAATTATGGAGAGCATTGTGGTTTCCTTGCCCCCGGTTGGATCGCCCGAAGTTGTAAAGGCGGCACCGACCTTTCCTTCCATTTTTTTTCGTATTCCTACGAATTCATCAAAGACCCGCTTCAGTTCGGCTGCCATGGTTCCGAAATATACCGGCGAACCAGCAATTATCCCTGATGACTTTAGAAAGTCGTCCTTTGTCACTTCGTTTGTATTGCGCAGGTTGGCAAAGACGCCCTCGACACTGTTTACGCCTTCGGCTATGGCCTGGGCCAGTTTCCTGGTATTTCCGCCTTTTGAATGGTAGAGAACAAGAATCTCCATGTGCACCTCCATATGATGGATCGTTTCTCTCGCGTTACATCCATGGAATACTAACCCAAGTTTAACAGGTGGTTTTTAAAAAGCTGTAATATCAACCTGTTGCAT
>CAYVIE010000237.1:0-3285 GCA_964451355.1 uncultured Desulfobacteraceae bacterium | reverse complement strand
GGATTTTGAGAAGCAAAAACTGTAAGTCACGTAAAATTACGCTGAATAGTTACCAAACAACAAACAATTACATGAATGTGAGAACATGCGATCAGTAACAGTGCTTTTGACATCTGCCGGTGTGACGACGGCCGTCAACGTGATTCATGCCTTGCGGAAATCTACCGCATTTAAGGTAAAAATTGTAGCAGTTGATATGAATAAATTTTCAGCAGGATTATATTTGGCTGATTGTCATTATTCGGTTCCTCCGGCAAGTGACCCGCAATATATAGATGAATTGTTGCATATTTGTAAAAAAGAGGATGTTCACTTTTTGTTTCCTCTTTTTTCAGGTGAAATCGGGTTGCTGGCCAGACACGCTGAACGGTTCATACAGCGCTCCATATGCTTGATGCTCCCTCATCCTGAAGTTATAGATACTTGTATAGACAAGAATCGTTTTTTACGATACCTTCACGAAAATAGTTATCCATATCCTGATCTTTTCTTGCCGGATCAGGCAACAAAGGAATCCTTCCCGCTGTTCATGAAGCCTGTACGTGGAAGCTCATCTAAAGATACTTTCATCATCCGCGACCAGAATGAGTTGCATTTTTATTTGAAGAAGTATCCAAAAAGTATTCTACAAAAATATATTCATGGCGTAGAATATACTGTTGATTGTCTTGTACATCATGGCAAGGTCTATGTTTGTTCTCCGCGTGCTAGGTTGAGGGTCAAAGATGGCAAATCAGTGGTTGGCAAAACAGTTTATCATCCCGAGCTCATCGAGCTTGTTTCCGATCTCGTCGTAAAAATCGGGATGAATGGCCCATGCAACGTGCAGTGCATTGAAGATGAAGCGGGTAAGCTGTATCTGGTAGAAATGAATCCCCGGCTGGCTGCAGGAGGGCTACCTCTGACCGTCAAGGCCGGCGCAAATATTCCGGAGATGATGCTCAAGCTGGCTTTAGGTTTTGAAGTGAATCCTGTGAAATGCATTCTGCCTGATATTGTCATGATTAGATATTTCGATGATCTGTTTTTACAGGCAGATGAAAACAAAGAGCTTAAAAGGATATGATTGGATCCGAAAAAATCATAAGAATATTGGACAGATTTGAATGTATTCTTTTCGATTTTGACGGGACGCTTGTTCATCTGGATATCAACTGGGAGAAGGTCCGACAGGATCTGCAGACCGTATTCAACTCGGTTTGTAGGGGAAAGATACCTGAGACCGGGATCAATCATATGATTCAGTGCGCCACAGATCTGGGTTGCTTGCAAGCCCGGAATCTTGTTGTGGAGGTACTGAAGCATCATGAAGCACAAGCTGCTTTTACGCCAATTTATGAAATCCTTAATCTTTTTAGTCTGCTGACAGGCCGAAAAAAAACTGCTGTTGTTAGCAATAACCTCCACGCGACGATCGAATCCGTTTTACAGTGTTTGGATCTATTCGACAGGGTTTTAATCGTTGGCTTTGATGATGTGGAAAATTCGAAGCCCAGCCCGGAAGGGGTCTTATTTGCATTAAGACGATTGGAAACTCGTCCTGAACATTCTGTTTTAATAGGAGATTCACCAACAGATAAAGCCGCTGCGCATGAGGCGCAAATTCATTTTTGTGATGTCGAGCGTTTATTGACGGAGATGAAGGAGTTCTCATGAAAATCACAGGAAGTAAAATTCTAGTAACGGGAGGGGCGGGTTTCATCGGATCCCATATCGTTGAATCGCTCGTAAAAATGGGCGCAGAAGTATCCGTTCTCGATAATTTGGCTTTTGGTTTTTTGGAAAATTTGAAACACGTTGAATCGGATATCGAGTTTATCCAGGGAGATATTTTAGATATAGATCTCCTGAGAAAGGTCATGAAAGGGAAGGATATCATTTCTCATCAAGCGGCTCAGTTGGAAATATTTCTCGCCACCAGTAATCCTTATTGGGATTTGAAGGTCAATACTGAAGGGTCATTGGCGGTGTTCGAGGAAGCGAAAAAAGCAGGGGTAAAAAAAGTAATAAATGCATCATCGGCATGTGTTTATGGCCAAAAAAAAGGTTTAACCCGTGAAGATGATTCTCGCCATCCGAATTGGTCGTACGGTGTCAGCAAACTCGCGGCCGAGGAATATGGCAGAATTTATAATAATTACCATGGACTTCCTGTGGTTAGTCTTAGATATAGTATTGTGTATGGGGAAAGAGAGTGGTTGCGTCGCGTTTTGTCCCTTTTTCTGAAAAGGGCGATACAAGGTGAACCCCCGGTGGTTTTCGGTGATGGTTCTCAGGTTCGTGATTTTGTATATGTGGGAGATGTCGTCGATGCCCATAATAAGTGCATCGAATTTGACAACATAAATGGAGAGGTTTTCAATATTGGAACAGGCATCGGTGTAACAATAAGAGAGCTTGCCCAAAAAATAAGCGCCCTCTTTTTGGATGGTAAGGAGGTTATTTTCGAACAAATCAATGAAGGAGAAGAATCCAAAATTATACATGGAAAAAGAAGAAATACGGCCGAGTTGAAATCAATGTTACTTGATATTTCCAAGGCCAGAGAGAAATTGAACTGGGAGCCGGCGACTTCATTGGACGAGGGCTTGCAAAGGGAATTCGAATGGGCAAAAGAGAATCAGCACAGATGGAAACACATAGTGTACACTGATACAAAGGATGGCAGATGAACAAATCTCGAGAAAACGAGTTGGAAAGGAGTGCCTCTATTTATCATTCCAAGGTGCTGGACGGCTGGCAGCATTTGTATGCTTACAAGCGAAAGCGACTCGTTCAAGCGTTCAGTCCTTTTTTTAGAGGAGATTCTGCGTTGGAGCTAGGTGTCGCCGATGGCGAGATGACACAGCACCTGGTGGGTTATTTTTCAAATTATACCATCGTTGATGGATCGAGAACACATCTGGATCAAACTATTGAGAGGTTGAGATCTCTTGGAATTGCGGGCATTGAAACCGTTCACTGCCTTTTCGAAGAGTACCAGCCGGGCAGAAAGTTTGATGCCATTTTCATGGCACATATACTTGAGCACCTTGCCGATCCCGTTGGTGTGCTTTCCAGGGCCAAGGATTGGATTAATCGTGAAGGTCGCTTTTTTATTGCGGTACCCAACGCCAATTCTCTTCATCGTCTTGTCGGTGTCAAGTTGGGTATGCTCGAGCAACCCGACTCGCTGAATGAACAGGACAGAAATCTCGGGCACCTGAGGGTTTATACGCCTCGCCTGTTCCGTGAGCATATCCATGCAGCAGGGCTTTCGATCCTCAAATTCGGGGGCCTGATGAT
>CAYVIE010000236.1:0-3324 GCA_964451355.1 uncultured Desulfobacteraceae bacterium | reverse complement strand
AAATAGCTGAGATCCTCTCCGCCTGGGACCGGGCCATTGAGCAGGTGGGCAAGCTCATCGATGCCAAGCAACGGCTCAAAAAAGGACTGATGCAGCAGCTTTTGACCGGCCGGATGCGGTTTCCTGAATTCAGGGAAAGTGAAAAGTTAAAAGTGAAGAGTGAAAAGTTGAAAAAAGGTGAGCTGCCGGAGGGGTGGAAGGAAATGCGCTTTCCCAGGCTATTTAAACGAGTAAATCTAAAAAGATTTCAAATCCCGAAAAAAGATTACAGAGAATCAGGAAAATATCCTGTTGTTGACCAAGGACAAGAAAAAATTGTTGCATGGTCTAATGCTGAACCGATTACAGAGCCATTGCCAGTAATAATTTTTGGGGATCATACACGTGAAATAAAATGGATCGATTTTCCCTTTATCCCCGGTGCGGACGGAACAATAATCTTGATTTCTACTGATGAAACATTAAGACTATTCGCCTATTATCTCTTATGTAACACACATATCGTAAATCTTGGCTATAGCCGACATTTCTCTGAACTTAAATCTAAAAAATTTTCAGTACCTCAAATCCCTGAACAAAGCCGCATCGCCGCAGTACTTTCCGCCTGCGACCGGGAAATTGAGCTGCTCAAAAAGAAACAGGAAAAACTGAAGGAACAGAAAAAGGGGTTGATGCAGAAATTATTGACCGGTGAAATCAGGGTAACAATATGACGTTCCTCAAAAAATATAACAATCCGACACAGGGTAAACAGGGACGGTTGCAAACCATGGGAAACCGCGGGGGGTTGATAGAACGGGGCAACCACGGGGGGTTGACGGAATGGGGCAACCACAGGGGGTTGCCCCTACGGGATCGAAACCGCCGTTCCATTCGTTTATGGGGATACGATTATTCACAGGCCGGGGCGTATTTTGTGACGATATGCACGCAAAAACGGGCGTGTTTGTTTGGGGATATTATTGATGGGAATATGGTATTGAACGATGCAGGGCGGATGGTGGATATTGTTTGGAATGAAATCCCGAAATATTATGCCGGTATTGATATTGACGCATTTCAAATCATGCCGAACCACATTCACGGAATCATCGTCATCGTTGTAGGGGCAGGCCCCTGTGCCTGCCCTGATACGGGGCAACCACAGGGGGTTGCCCCTACAACGGCGGGGTTATCGTTGCCGGACGTGGTTCATCGTTTCAAAACATTGACGACCAAACGATATGCGGATGGTGTCAAACAACATAATTGGCCCCGTTTCCCCGGTAAATTATGGCAACGCAATTATTACGAACATATTGTACGGAATGAAAATGAATTGAACCGAATCCGGCAATATATCATCAACAATCCTGTAAAATGGGAATTGGATCGTGAAAATCCCAACGGATCTGTAGGGGCAGACCTGTGTGTCTGCCCTGATGGCCCCCGTGCCTGCCCTGGCAATGAAACCGTTCGTGAATCGTCCCAACAATACGGAAACGAACAATGGATGATATGAAATGAACCTTCCCATCAACATAAACGACCTGCTTACCGCCCGCACGGTTGAATGGGAGCGGCTGGAGTTCAAGGCCGGGTGGAACCCGGAAAAGGTGTTGCATGCCATGTGCGCCTTTGCCAATGATTTTCATAACCTCGGGGGCGGATACATCATCATCGGCGTGGGAGAAAAAGACGGCCGGCCGGTCTTGCCGCCGCTGGGAATACCGGCAGAGCAGCTTGACGCCATTCAGAAAGAGATAGTGGAGATTGGTTACCGGATGGTGCCTTATTATCACCCGATAATGGCCCCATGTGAAATCGACGGCAGGCATATCCTGGTGCTCTGGGCCATGGGCGGCCAGACAAGGCCATACAAGGCCCCGGTGTCTCTGGCAAAAGGTGATAAGGAGTATGCCTACTATATTCGCAAGGGCTCTGTAACCGTGCGGGCCGGGCACCAGGACGAAGTGGAATTGATGAGCCTGGCGGCTTCCGTGCCTTTTGACGACCGCATGAACCAGGCCGCCACTCTGGATGACCTTGATCTTGGGCTGATCCGCGCCTATCTGAAGCAGGTCAAAAGCGATCTCTTTGCGGAAGCGGCAAAAATGGATTTTGTTCGGCTTTGCCGTCGGATGAACATCGTTGACGGGCCGGATGAAGCAGTACGTCCAAAAAATGTGGGACTCATGTTCTTTAACGACAATCCCTCCCAATTTTTCCCACAGACACAGATTGATGTGGTGCATTTTCCTGAAGGACCTGGGGCGGACTCTTTTACCGAAAAGATTTTTACCGGGCCTCTCCACGTTATGTTGCAGGATGCGCTTGCCCACATTCGCTCGACGGTTATCGAGGAAAAGGTGGTCAAGCACCCTGACCGTGCGGAAGCCGACCGTTTTTTCAACTATCCGTTTGCCGCCATTGAAGAAGCTCTTTGTAACGCCGTGTATCACCGTTCTTATGAGATCAGGGAGCCGGTGGAGGTGCGCATTTTGCCGGACCGGATTGCCATTTCCAGCTTTCCGGGGCCGGACCGCTCCATCCGTAAGAAGGATATGCGCGAATTCCGTTTCCTGTCCCGCCGTTACCGCAACCGCCGCGTCGGGGAGTTCCTCAAGGAGCTTGAAATGACGGAGGGCCGGGGAACCGGCATCCCGAAAATGCTGCGGGCTGTTCAGGCAAACGGCTCTCCTGCTCCGGTGTTTCACACGGATGACGACAGGACGTATTTCCTGGTGGAGCTTGATATTCATCCTGTTTTTGCGGAAGCTCTGAAGCAGGAAGCGGTCACGCAAGTTACCCCACAAGTTACCCCACAAGTTACCCCACAAGTTATCGAGTTACTCAATGCGCTACAGGGTGAGATGACACGATCACAGCTTCAAGAGCGTCTTGGCCTTAAGGATCGTTTTCACTTTCGGGATGCCTACCTGCTGCCCGCTCTTGAGGCCGGAATTATTGAGATGACCATCCCGGATAAACCGACAAGCAGCAAACAGAAATATCGGCTGACGGTAAAGGGACAAGGAGTACTTGAACAGGAGAAGAAACGATGAGGGCGCCAGTTTTAAACGAAGACGCTATTTCCCAGCTCCCCGCCTTGCACCTGCTTCAGAATCTGGGATGGCAATACCTTTCGCCTGATGAGGCTCTTAGCCTCCGAGGCGGCAAACTGTCCAACGTACTTTTGGAAGGTGTTCTCGTTCCCTGGTTGAGGAAACACAACCGGGTTAGATTCAAGGGGCGGGAGTTGCCGTTTACCGAGGGCAATATCTTAAGCGCATTGCAGGCACTGAAAGAAATCCCTTTTGACGGGCTGGTACGCACCAATGAGAA
>CAYVIE010000235.1:0-3354 GCA_964451355.1 uncultured Desulfobacteraceae bacterium | reverse complement strand
ATTGAAGATACAATTATCAGGCAGATGCGATTAGTAGCTGCGAAACTTTAGTTAAGATGAAAAAATAAAATTATAATACAGGTCATAACCGTATGCAGGCGCTCATCTATGCGCAGATCTACGTAAATTTTCATGATTGGCACCAATCACCCCCGGGCATGAAAACAAGGCTATTTTTCACCCCGGCCCTGGAAGAGTTTTAACGGTAAAGCAAAAATGCTTTTTTACGAGATCAGAATTAATGCTTATACAACAAGTAATCCATTAAAGCCTTCAAAAAAACATCATTACAACAAAGAGGGCAACATATGATACGCGTTATAATAGCTGATGATCACTCCATAGTAAGACAGGGATTAAAGAATATACTATCCTTGACAGAAGACATGGAGGTAGTCGCGGAAGCCGGAGATGGGAATGAACTTCTGACTATTATGGAAAACACCGAATGTGATGTTGTGGTTCTTGATATTTCAATGCCCGGGATCGATGTTTTGAATATTATCTCAAGTATTAAAACAATCCATCCGGAAACGGGCATTCTGATTTTAAGCATGCACCCTGAAAACCTTTATGCATTTAGGATGCTCAAGGCAGGTGCATCAGGCTATATGACTAAAGAGACAGCACCAGACGAGCTGGTAACAGCTATCAGAAAGGTAGCCTGCGGGCAAAAATATATAAGCCAGCAGCTTGCATCAATGCTACCTGATTTAATGGATTCTTCGAGCCTTTCTCCCCATGAACAGCTCTCTTCCAGGGAGCACCAGGTATTTTGTATGATCGGTTCAGGTTTCAGCGCAAAAGAAATAGCTCAAAAACTTTGCCTGAGCGTAAAAACCATATATACCTATCGGGCCAGAATTCTTGAAAAGATGAAGATGAAAAACACAGCCGAACTTATTCTTTATGCTGTGCAAAAAGGTCTTACCTACACCCCCACGAGGATGCCCGAAGACTTAAATTCAAATTATAATCAAAAATAAAGCTCAAGTAACTAATAATGTCCGGTAAGCCAGCGTGGTTCATTGGCGAGGACCGATGCCCATATTCGGATCTGCCCATCCTTGCAAAAAAATCCTATGAAATAGGAACGCCTACTTTCCCTTACCGGCTTGATCTGGCATGCCTGGGGAAATGGATTCTCCTTGTCAAAACGAACGGATACTGCAAGGATTCTTACGTAGACGATGAGCTCAGACTTACATATTCCTACATAGAAACATATTTTTCCCAAAACCGCCCTTTTGTTTTACTTGAAGACTATAGCGACATCACAGGAAGTGCTCCGGAAGCCAGGGACAAATATATAACAACCCATAAAAAAAACGCGTCGTTATTCCTTGCTTTCGTGATTTACAACATTTCCCTTTTATCCAGGTTTTCCTTCAATCTGGCGAAAAAATTCAGATTGACCTCGGAACCTGTATTTGTGGCCAGGAATTATTCAGATGCGGTAGTTCTGGCATTACGAGAGCTTTGTAAAGCACATCCTGACAATAAAGAATTATCCAGAGCCCTTGATAAAATCTCTAATAGAAAAACAAGCAAGGCTAAGTTAGCCGACAGCCTTTATGAATTCATTAAAGGGAAAAGAAGACGGCCTGATTTCCAAGTACCTTTAGTCCCTTTTCTTTCACCCGCAATAGCTGAAATTTATTCCGACCTGATCATCCAGTATATCGCATCAATAGAGTGGGATAAGCCCGGGACCCCGAGTGTCCCCCCTAACTTACCGGAATCAGATCCAAACCTGCAAAACATTTTCAACGCATTTGCATATATCAAAACAGAAGTTGATACGATTATCTCGAAAAGAGACCAGACCGTAAAACTCCTTGAGACCAGTGAAAAAAAATTCAGCAGGCTCATCCGGCATGCGCGTGCAGGCATTATTGAATACGACTATAAGAACAGGAAAATTATTAATATAAATGATGCAGCCTTAGAGATAGTCGGCTATTCCAAGCAGGAATTACTCTCAAAAAACCTTCTTGATATACTTAGCGACAATAGCCGAGAACTCTTTATATCCCGTCTTGAAAGAATCCTCAAAGGCGAAGAAATATCCGGAAATATAACATACAAAGCCAAAACAAAAGACGGCCGTACCAGATGGCTGCTATTATATACCTATGTAACAAAGGATTCAGACAATACCCCTGTAAAGGCTGACACAATAGTGACAGACATTACACGCATCAAGGCTGGTGAAGAAAAGCTGAAAAGGGAACAAAAAAGATTGCGAAGCCTTGCCGCAAGGCTAACCGAGGCCGAGGAAAAAGAGAAAATGGAACTTGCGGCAAGTCTGCATGATGGTATCAGCCAGCAGTTATTTGCCATATATTTAAAGACCAAACAGCTTGAACCCACCCTGGAGAATCCAAGCCACCGTGGCTGGCTGGAAGACGTAAACAGGGAGATACAAACTATAATCCAGGATATACGCGGACTCACATACAGGCTCAGCCCCAGGGTCCTGTGGGATCTCGGTCTGACTGAAGCCCTTCATCATCTTGTGGATGACTTTGAACGCAGATACGGGACACCGGTTGATCTTCGTTTCGATGGAAAGGAAGAATCGATTCCTGATATTACCAAGACTCTCATCTACCGTGGCGCCGATGAATTTCTGGAAAACATCGCGCGGCACTCCGAAGCGGATCAGGCGTGGATGGAGGTCAGGTATGGGGGAGATTCAATCAGCTTATGCGTAAAGGACAATGGACGCGGCATACCTGAGACTATGGACGTAAACTCCCTGTTTCCCGAAAAGATAGGTCTTTTCCATATCAGCCAAAGGGTTCAACACTTTGGTGGAAAACTTACGATTCATTCTGAACCCGGTGCCGGAACAATGGTTCTCTTGGAGATCCCGCGCGTTGCATATATCAGTACATGAACTCCGAACAGAGATACTCAAGTCCCCTACATTATCTATTTACTCACCCCTGGCGTTATTAGAAAGCGCGTTGTTTACAACACGGGCGAGAGTTTCAAACGAATAAGGCTTGGCAAGGCATAAGCTTATACCCGCACGTCTTGCTTCCTGCAATACAAAGGGAGATGCGCACCCCGTTACCAGTATCCCCTTGATGTGAGGCCTTATCATAACAATTTTTTGAAAAAGCCTTACCCCGTCCCAGCCCTCTTGAAGATTATAATCCAGGACCAATAGGTCAAAGTAATCCTTTTTCACCATGGCCATGGCTTCATGGCCTCCGGCAACATGAGAAACATTGTAGCCGAGAATATCGAGCATCTGCGACAACACCTCACGCTGGCATTCATCATCTTCAACCACAAGAACCCGTTTGCCTTTGCCGCAATAAATCTCCAGCAAGGAAGCTAACC
>CAYVIE010000234.1:0-3390 GCA_964451355.1 uncultured Desulfobacteraceae bacterium | reverse complement strand
GCAAGAAAAAATGTATCGCACCTTGTCAAAATCGAGGTGGAGACAGAAAATTTACCCCAGGTAGAAGAGGCCCTGGAAGCCGGTGCTGATGTTATCCTTTTGGATAACATGGATTACGGCATGATCCGGGATGCTGTCAGGATTATTGGAAAACGGGCAGCAATCGAGGTATCAGGAAACGTGGAGCCAGCTTCTCTTCGTAAACTTGCTGGAATCGGTATCGATTTTGTTTCCATGGGGGCATTAACGCATCAGGCCGTGTTTGTTGATATCAGCATGGATTTTTATTGAAAAAGACGGGATCAGGCAGATTGTTGTACCAATGAGTACAGTCTTGCGCCATCAATTTCGCTCCAGGGACTCAGGAGACGTTAACATCAGAGGGCATTAATCATATTCCGCCCATTTTTTTTTGACTTATACATGGCAGCATCGGCACGCTTCACCAGAGATTCCGGGGTGTCGCCATTCCTGTAATCTGTTACTCCTATACTGACCGTTATTCTGCATTCCATTGGGACGGGAAAAGGTGAAGATGAGATTGAGTCTGAAATCCTGCCAGCCACGTTCAGGGCTGATTTTTTGTCAGTTTCAGGAAGTAAAACCGTGAATTCATCTCCGCCGAACCTGTAAGCTGTATCCATATTTCGCAGGTTTTTTGTTATCCTGGTCGCAAGCTCAGCCAGAATTTTATTACCCGTCAGATGGCCATAATTATCGTTTATCTCTTTGAACAAATCGATATCTATAAGGAGCAGAGATAAATCCCTGTCAAATCTCTGACAACGGCTGACCTCAGATCGGAGTTGATCAAAAAAGTGCCGTACGTTGTAAAGTTTAGTCAAATCATCTGTCAATGACAGGCGTTTCAACTCTTCAATCAAATGAGCTCGTTCAAGTGATAAGGCCCTTTCACGAAGGACCCTTTTCACCCGGAGCAGGAGTTCTTCTAATTTAATGGGTTTGAGCACAAAATCATCAGCACCCCTTGATATAGCTTCTTCATAAGAGTAGTCTCCTATGAAACCTGTCATGAGGATTACCGCTGTATTGTAATTTTTCTTGACAAGTTCGCAAAGCTCCATGCCATTCATCTCTTCCATTATGATATCTGCGATCATGAGATCCACGGGCACTGACCGCAATATACTCAATGCTTCACGTGCGTTAGAAGCCGCGTGTGTAGTGAATCCGGAAAGGTTAAGATATTCCTCGACAGAATTCAATACAGCCGGATCATCATCGACTATAAGAATATGTTTAGACATGCGAATACCTTTTGACCAAGATGACTGGAAAGGTTATCCAAGATGAGTTGACACAAACAGCCTGAATTGGTAGTGATTTTTGCTCTATATAGTTACTCATCCGCCGTTGAGGTTGTCAATGATAAAATTTTGTTATTGGAGCGTAATTCGTGAAGGAACAAATAAGAAATTTTTGTATAATTGCCCATATTGATCATGGGAAATCTACCCTTGCAGACAGGTTGATACAATCTTCCGGCATTGTCCCGGAAAGGGAGTTCATGAACCAGATTCTAGACACCATGGATATAGAAAGAGAGCGCGGGATAACCATAAAAAGCCAGACCATAAGGCTTCCTTTTCGGACAAAAACTAACAAGAAATATATCCTTAATCTTATCGACACCCCCGGGCATGTTGATTTTACATATGAAGTTTCCCGTGCAATGGCAGCATGTGAAGGGGCTATTCTGGTGATAGATGCAACACAGGGAGTAGAAGCCCAAACCGTGGCGAACCTATATCTTGCCATGGACGAAGGTCTTCGCATCATCCCTGTCATCAATAAAATAGATTTGCCATCTGCCGATGTAGAGGCGGTCAAGGAACAAATACTTCTTGACCTTGATCTTGATTCAGATGATGCAGTGTCTGTTTCAGCAAAGGAGGGCATCGGTATAGACAAACTCATAGAATCGATAATAGAAAAGATTCCACCTCCAGGGGGGGATCCTTCGGCTCCTTTAAAAGCACTGGTCTTTGATGCCTATTACGATCCTTATCAGGGTGTGGTTGTGTATTTCAGGGTTTTTGATGGCACCATACGCCCCGGAGACAGGATACGCCTGCTATCCAACAATGCCGAGTACCTTGTTGAAGAGGTCGGTATACTGCAATTGAAACGTGTCAAACGCGATGAATTGACTGCCGGCGAAGTAGGATACCTTACTGCCGGCATAAAAAGCATACAAGACATAAGAAGTGGAGACACTATCACCAATGCGGAGAATCCTGCTCCAAAGCCTCTACCGGGTTTTCGTGAACCCAAGCCGGTTGTTTTTTCATCTCTTTACCCGGTTTCTTCCGATGATTTTCTTGCCCTTTCCGAGGCGCTGGACAAGCTTAAGTTGAATGACGCATCCCTGGTATATGAGCAGGACTCGTCAGCAGCATTAGGGTTTGGTTTCAGGTGCGGTTTTCTCGGGCTCCTTCACATGGAGGTTGTTGTAGAGAGATTGAAAAGAGAGTTTGATCTGGATTTGATAACTACGGCGCCTTCAGTGCGTTACAGGATCGAATTGAAAGACGGAAACAAGATTGAGATCGATAATCCTGTTCATTTTCCCGACCCTGTCAAGATTGAAAAAACATTCGAACCTTACATAAGAGCTATCATCATGATTCCTGATCGTTATATGGGAGGGGTCATGAATTTGTGTATCGACAGAAGGGGTACCTGTGTAAATTACCAGTATTTTTCAACCGGCAGGATGGAGATGATATTTGAGATGCCCCTTGCTGAGGTTATATTTGATTTTTATGACAGGCTTAAAACAATAACACAGGGTTACGGCTCATTCGATTATGAGATTATCGATTACCGGGAAACTGATCTTGTTAAGCTGGATATACTCATCAATGGGGAACGGGTTGATGCTCTTTCCCAGTTGGTTTTCAGGGACAAGGCGGAAGCCAGAGCCCGTGCGGCTTGCAAGCGGCTTAAACAGGAGATTCCCCGGCATCTTTTCAAGATAGCGATCCAGGGAGCGGTAGGTGCCAAAATTATCGCAAGGGAAACTATTTCAGCTTACCGTAAGGATGTAACGGCCAAGTGTTACGGCGGGGATGTTACCAGGAAACGTAAGCTCTTGGAAAAACAAAAGAAAGGCAAGAAACGAATGATGGCGGCCGGTGATGTAAATATACCGCAATCAGCGTTTCTTGCCGTACTCAAGACTGATTCGGATTGATTGTTGCCTGTTAAACCAATTCGAACTTATTGAAAAAGTAAGAGATTTCTTTTTCTGCCGACTCGGGTGAATCCGAGCCGTGAACTACATTTTTTTCGATGTCCGTGGCAAAGTCCCGCCTTATGGTGCCTTCGGCCGCTTCTTTGTAATTTGTGGCTCCCATGATCGTGCGG
>CAYVIE010000233.1:0-3436 GCA_964451355.1 uncultured Desulfobacteraceae bacterium | reverse complement strand
AGTATCATTACCGGATTTTTGCAAGCCTGGACGCAGGGAAACCAAAAGACGCAAGAAATGCCCTTTATAAATATTTAGGAATCCTTTCAACAGATGAATTAATCTCCCTATCACTCGCAGATAACCTTTCTGAATGGCAGCATTTTGCTATCAGCCGTTTTCTTGCAGAAACATTGGATAGTGCTGCATCCAGATATCTTGAACTTTTATACCAGCGGCCACCATTTCACCCCCAGCACCCCTATCAATTATTGGCATTGAACCTGGGAAGAATAGCTCAAAGATTAAGTGAAAACGAAATAGCCATTGAGATGTATAACCAGAGCATAAAGTTAATCAAAAACAGCGAACATGGCTTTACAGTAAAAGCAATGATGTTAATGCCCTATGCCAGGCTTGCTTCCATGGGACATATAACCAAAAAGGATTTGAGGTTTGCGGAAGAAATCGCAAGCGCCTGCCTTTCCCTTAATCCGGCACATTTCAATATTCTCAAAGGGAAAAAAGGCCGGAAACTCCTTGATACTGTATTTGAAAATATGAGCCGTCTTTTCCCGTTCACATACAGATAATACAAAACCGTCCTGCTCAAAATATTTTTAAAAAAATTTTTTTAAAAAAAAGACATGTAACGCCGATTATAAAAACAAGAGGTTATAAAATTTAACAACACGGCAGCAAGGACGATAAGGCCAATGAATAATAATTTCAATCAGTTAGAATCTTTTTCGAATCTAAAATTCTTTCGCTTCCGCGCTACTGGGAGAGCAACGAGCAGCATCATTTTGCCTCCCTATCCGGGGAGCACATTAAGAGGGGCCTTCGGGGTGGCGCTTAAACGCTGTTGCTGCGCTCTGCGGCAACAAGATTGCCCCACATGTATGCTTTACCATAAATGTGTTTATGCCTACCTTTTTGAAACCCCGCCCCCGGAAAACGAATCAAACAAGCGCTACCCCAAGGCCCCTCACCCTTTTGTCTTCAATATCGCTCCATGCCCCTCAGAAAAGATAATAGAAAAGGGTGAAGAAGTAACAATCGACATGACACTAATGGGCAAAGCCATCGAATACTTTCCATACATTATATACGCCATAAGTAAAATGGGAGTCATAGGTATCGGAAAAGGCAGGGGAAAATTCGATCTTGAAAAAGTCTCTAGCCTGGACATGGAAGGTTCTTCTCAAAAAGAGCTATACCATGAAGGCGACCTTAAGACAGCTGAACCTGTATTTTCTATTCAAGAAGCTTTCCTGCAATCAAAGAAACTTCCTGCTGATTCCCTTACGCTGTCATTCCAGACACCGTTTCGCCTGGTGGAACGAGGCAGCCTTAATGATTCGCCCGAGTTTACATCTATCATGAAGAACCTGGTCTTGAGGCTTATAAATATCCACAGGTTCCATTGTGGAAACAATGCTGATCTTCCGGTTTTAAAACTACTCAAGGCTGCTGACGATATAACGATCTGCTCAAACACTACAAAATGGTATGACTGGGAAAGATATTCCAAACGCCAGGACAGGCGCATGAGACTCGGTGGAATAATTGGAGATGTAACATACAAAGGAAATCTCGATATATTTCTGCCCTTTCTCGTAGTCGGCTCGTGGATGCACATAGGTAAAGCCACGAGTTTTGGGCTGGGGAGATATGTACTGAAAGCCACCACACAGGAGAATAAAAATGCAACATCTTGATTTCAGAAAAAAAATCGCTCTTGGCGCCCTTTTACATGACATTGGGAAATTCAGACAGCGAGCTGGCTCATATCAGGGTACTCATTCTCAAATCGGCTATGATTGGCTGCGCCAGTTTTATGATGAGGGCATCGCGGCATACGCACGCAATCATCACGGAAATGAAAAGGAAACCTGGGAAACACTTTCATCTCTTATAGTTTTTGAAGCTGATAACTGTGCAGCTTCAGAACGCAGCACAAAATTTACCCCGGAGGAAGATCTCGAAAAACAATGGGATAAACAACTGATGCTTTTATCCATTTTTTCCTGGGTGCAAAACCCGGCCAGCCCAAATCACAAAAATTCAGATAATATTTCATATATCCCCCTTTCAAGGACCGACAAATGGAATCCGCCAATTAGAGAAAAGGAAGGCAAGAACACCCCTGAAGACTACCAAAAAATATGGCGCGACTTTGAAGACGAATTCAAAAAGATCAAAAAAAATAATATGCTAAACAATATAGACGCGATTCAGATGCTTCTTGAAAAATACACATCAACCATACCATCTATGACACTCCGCATAGAAGTATCCAAGGAAAAGGACAACAAACACAAACATCCAGACATCTCCCTGTTCGACCATTTGAAACTCACCGCGGCTTTTACGCTTTGCCTTTATGATTATTACAGGGAAAAACATAACATAGAAGACCAGACCTTCAATGAATCATGTATTGAGCAAATAACCGGTGACAAAACCTGGGAGCCTGAAGGAGAAAAGCCCTTTCTGCTTGTAGGCGGAGATATTTCCGGAGTTCAGAATTTCATATATACGATTTCATCCAAAGGAGCTTTGAAAACATTAAAGGGCCGATCCTTTTTCGTGGAACTTCTTACCGAGCACGTTGCAGATCGAATCATTGAAAAACTCAATCTGACACGCTGCAATATAATATTTACAGGAGGCGGTCATTTTTACCTGATTGCCGCCAATACAGTGCAAACAACCAATACCATCAAAGAAATCCGCAAAAATATCAATAATCATCTTTTTGAGGCATATAATGGCAGTATACAAGTATTCTTGGAATCTGTTGAGTTTGGAAAATACGATATTATGGATATATCGCCAATATGGAGTAAGCTTTCTTCAAAACTGGAAGAATCCAAGAAAAGAAAATGGGAAGACCTGATAGATAAAGTTTTATGTGAACCAAGAATGCCTCACCAAGATTGCCTTACTTCAAATTGTGAGGTCTGCGGCAGGGATGATATCTCTATACAAGAAGAAAGAGTTTTCCCGAATGATGACGGTAAGGTCCTCTTGTGTCACACATGTTCAACCCAAATGAAACTTGGAAGCATGCTCCAAAAAACAACAAGAGATTCAAAAAGTAGGCCGGTTATCATAAGAACAGACGAAACACCCGATGACAAGGAAAACTGGCTAAATATTGAAAACCGCTATTACAAACCTTGCTCACTTGATGATTTGAAGAATAACGACAAATTAACATCTCTGTCTGGTGTTTTTCACCTTAATGACTGGGATGGAGACAGTTATAAATATCCAACAAGCCGACTGCTTTTAGCTTCTGTTTATTTTCATGGTGAAAAAGGTTTGCTTGATCTTGAAAGTATGACAAATGCTGGCTTTGGCGCAAACCGGATAGCCGCTTTGCTTATGGATATAGACAATCTGGGAATAATCTTTTCCAAGGCTATTGCCAGAGATAAACGAACCTTTT
>CAYVIE010000232.1:0-3498 GCA_964451355.1 uncultured Desulfobacteraceae bacterium | reverse complement strand
TATCATTGAAGATACAATTATCAGGCAGATGCGATTAGTAGCTGCGAAACTTTAGATATGATTTGAAACATTACGAAAAAAAAAGATAAAGATCAAACAGATGATTTGAAACCACCGCAAGATACAGGAGAAAGTCGAAAGATGAACGGTTTTGATATGTTTGTGCTCGCGGTTATAGGATTCACCCTGATCAGGGGAGTTTTCAGGGGGATTATCCGGGAGGTGGCCGGCCTGTTGGGCGCCATAGGCGGATTTTATGCCGCCCAGGCCTATTATTTGAAGTTGGCGGGGATACTATCAGCCTGGCTTGCAGACCCTCTGTTTTGTCGGATTTCATCGTTTCTGCTCATACTTATTGCTGTTACAGCTGCTGCCAATATTTTTGCCGTAATTCTTCGTAAGCTTGTCAGCCTGGCTCTTCTTGGCTTTGCCGACCGCCTGCTTGGCGGGGCGTTCGGAATCCTGAAGGGGTTGGTCTTTGTATCGATTATATACTATCTGTCGGTTTCATTGCTGCCGGACAAAGGCGGCAGGGTCATGGAAGGTTCAGTGGTGGCTCCTGTGATACGGACATGCATTTCGACCGTAATGGAACTGGTCCCCCGGGATGCAAAAAGCAAGGTTGAGAAGCGGCTGAAAAGTCTGCCTGAGAAACTCAATGGCTGCATTCCTGAGGCAGGGAGAATAGAAAAGGGTGACAGCGCTCCGGGTAAGCAAAAGATTGGCGATAACGGTTCCGCCCGGTAAAAGATAATATTGGAATTAGCATGGGCGCAGTATCAGGTTTGGCGCCGTGCTTCCTTGTTTGATAGATCCTCTCCTAAAGGCCGCCGGAGTTCGAGGGGTTCTTTCTTTTCAGTTCCGCCGGCATCTATATGAAGATAGAAAATCGTAGCCTTTCCCCATACGTTTTTGTCGGTTATTTGTTTTTGTCGGTTTACGGCAAGGGCCATCCTCTTTCTCCGCTGCATGCTCTCGACAATCAGCGAGCTACGCATTTCGTTGATAACAGTCTCTCCAGTTTCCCTCCGCGCAGCGTGCAACAGAGGTGCAGAGTCGTGCCCGGTATAGTTCCCCTCCTTTCTTTTTTGGACAAGAGATACGGCGTAAGCCCTGAGGAGATCTTCAATCTTGTTGTTCGGGATCAGCATGGATACTGGCGACAATCCTTATGAATGATTCATGCCCTGCAAAAGCCACCGGTGGCATCTCATTTAAAGAAAACCAGGCGACCTCTGCCGCGTCATCCCCGGGCCTGGGACTGCCCTGGGGATCTTTCACAAGGAAGCCTATCATGAGAATCGATTTATATAAAGTTCCTGGATGGGTTATAACGCCGATGAGTTGTGAAATTCTACCCCTGAGACCTGTTTCTTCGAACAGTTCCCTCAGGCCGGCTTTTTCCGGTGATTCACCTGTTTCAATGAACCCTCCGGGCAGGCACCAATTGCCTTTTTTTGGTTCAACGCTTCTTTTCACAAGAAGGATTCGGCCCTTCGGGTCCATGGCAACGATGCAAGCGGCAGGTACAGGATTCTCATATACAGGCCAGTTGCATGAGGTGCAAAAAGCCCTGGTACGTCCTTCATGAAATTTTTTTATCAATTCTTCGCCGCAGTAAGGGCAAAACCTGATCTTTTTCCTGTTCAATCGTCAAAATCCCCTTCGGGTCCTCTGTCGCGGTCTATCTGTTTTGCCTTTTGCATGATTTGTTCGGGGGTCCATTTTGATGGATCTTCAATCTGCTGTGCTTTGGGTCCCGGATCATGGGATCCGCATGAAAGAATGTCATCGATTACAATCTGGGCGGTGCCGGCTGATCCAAGAACATCGGTTATGAGCCTGTAGGTGAAATCCTTTACACGTTTTGCCATCCTTTCCCTGGACTCGATATGTTGGGCAAGGAGCCTGTTTTCAAACGGGAGGTTTAGTTTTTTGTAATCTCCCTTTTTCCACCCCTTGTCAGCCGCGTATCTCTTCATCTCTTCCCAGATATTATCGTCCATACCCTGGCCGGGGATTTTTATGAATTCACCGTTTTCATCCATTATGGCATTGCCGTAATCGTTTACTTCCAGTCCCCAGGAGATCATCTGAAGGGCTGTGGCGAAATTGGCTTTAGTGGTTCTGGTTTCACGGGCTATTCTTCTGAGCCTGTCAGAGCTGTTCCCGGATGTTCCGTGTTGCGCACCTGAAACCTTGTAGGGTTCAAGCGCCTTGTGGATTTCAGATGTCAGTTCCACCTGTATCCCTTCGGAACCGGCTTCTATTCCATGAGTGGTTCCGTTGTTCAGAGCGATCCAGTCCGGAAAAATCTTGTGGGCGTTCAAGCCCTGTATCAGAAACAGGGCCTCCTGCGGTGTTGATAGTCCCGCCTTTCCCTTGATTTCGCCGACTTCGGTCTCATACCCGGCCCACTGGGGGAAACAGGGGCGCAGTTCCATGTTTGCCAGAAGATTCTCTGCATCGGGAAGATGGGATGCATCAATCGCAATGGATGTGATTCCAGCATCAAAGATACTTGGTATTTCAGTTTTTGCTGTTTCGATATCTTTCTTGCTTTTTATTCCGTAGTGATCGGCATGAATAGCGATCGGAACAGTGATTCCCATTTCATTTGCAAGGCTGTCGACAAGCCTTGCGAGATTCCAGTAGTTCACCGCGCAGTAAGCATTGACGCCGCCTTCAGACTTGGCTATCTCAATGATGACAGCTGCGTCAGCGGCCTGGGCAGCGGCCAGCACCCCACGGATAATAAAATAACTCCTGCCGTTTGCAGCCAAAGCGATGGCTTTCCCCTTTTTCAGCATGGCCCGATCTATATATTTTCCACTCACAATAAGCGCCCTGGAGTGAGGGAAGAGCTTTTTAATGTTTGGCGGACGGCCAGTTTCAAGTGCCTTGGTGTATAGAGAATCAGATATGTTCATTTGTTCGCCTTTCAATAATCGGGTTAAAAGTAAAGCACACCAGCCATTTTATCGCTATCCTGGTTCGGCGTCCCGGGATCTCCCGGGAGTTCAGGTCCCACCGGGAATATTACCCAGAAGAGGGATTTCTTATCTGCGCAAGAATTTCAACGATGATACCCTGTTTTTCCAAAGGAGCATAAAGGGCCCCCCAACCTTTTTGTGCCACAAAGAGGCCATCATATGCGGTGTCGTGAAATGTGTCAATCCTGTAGGCAATTCCTTGCTCCTCAAGGATGCCGGAAACCAGTTGCGCCTCGATTTCGTTTTCAAGAATGTCGATTTTGATGAAATCCTTCTGGATCATTTTTACCTGACCGAATGTAAAATATAATGGGGGGCTTGCGGCTCCACCAGGAAAAATTGCTTATAAACTCCGAATATTATGTGTATGTTATATTGGTCATAACAATGGGGTGTCAAGAGGAAAGGCAGTGGAACTACGATCTTTTTTAAAGGACCATTTGTGATGATCTCGTAAACTTTCATGATTAGCAGCAATCACCCCCGGGCATGAAAACAAGGCTGT
>CAYVIE010000231.1:0-3558 GCA_964451355.1 uncultured Desulfobacteraceae bacterium | reverse complement strand
GTGTCTGGCCATCCAGGCAAGCCTTCCCGTAATTAAATTTTTTATAAAAATTTATGATATCCTGCTTAGCAAAAAAGCATTTTCCATCACGGCTTCAGGATAATTATTTGATCCTTGCCCTGTTGTATGATAGCCCCTGTTTCCAGCACAGATCCATGCCCGGCCATGCCGGATAACCTGTCAAACAGTTTGCGGCAAACAAACATTATGTCGAAATCATCAAATCATACACTTATAATAGCGGCGGATACCGGCGGAACTTTTACTGACTTCATCTGGTACGAAAATGAAACACTTCTGATACACAAAAGACCGTCAACGCCCACAGACCCTGCGAAAGCGGTAATTGAGGGCATAGCCTCCATAGCCCGCAATATGGAGACCAGGCTTCTGCTCGGCACAACTGTTGCGACAAACACGATGATAGAACGAAGCGGAGCCACAACAGCCATCATAACAAACCGGGGCTTTGAGGATATAATAGAGATAGGGCGGCAAAACCGCGTTGAACTCTACGATCTGTTTTCCGCCAAAACTGACCCACTTGTGGAGCCTCAAAACAGGTTCGGCATAAGTGGAAGGATAAACAGCAAGGGGGATATAATCGAGCCCATTGATATTGATGAAATCAGAAATATCGGCGAAAAGATTAATAACCGGGAAATCGAGTCCGTGGCTGTGTGCCTCCTTTTTTCTTTTTTGAATCCTGATCATGAAAAAACCGTGGAGCGCTACCTTAAATCCCAAGGTGTAAACATTTCCCTTTCATGCGAAATACTACCGGAATTCAGGGAATACGAGAGGCTTTCTGTTACAACCGCAAACGCTTATGTCGCTCCAAGGACATCTGAATACATAGGCAGGATCAAAAAGGCCAGATCCATATCCTCGATTTCTGTTATGCAATCAAACGGCGGTCATATTTCAGCTGCAGAGGCATGCCGAATTCCTGTCAGAACCCTTCTTTCAGGTCCTGCGGGGGGTGTGGTGGCGGCCGTTGAACTCGCCAGAAAGATCGGAATCAGTAAAATCATAACACTTGACATGGGTGGAACATCGACTGATGTTTCCCTTGCCGATGGTAAGATCCCACTCACAACTGAAACGGAAGTCGCCGGTATCCCCATAAACCTTCCTATGATAGATATCCATACAGTCGGAGCAGGAGGCGGATCAATCGCAAGAATCGATTCCTCAGAAGCGCTAGCGGTAGGCCCTCAAAGCGCCGGCGCTGATCCAGGTCCCGCATGTTACGGAAAGGGAGATCATCTGACAGTGACAGATGCGAACCTTTACTGCGGGAGGATCTTTGCCGGAGCATTTCTCGGGGGGAATTTGAATGTTTACGAGGATCGAACCCGCAGATTCATGAAACGCATGGCCGGACAACTTGGTATAAGCTGCGACCACCTTGCTGAAGGAATCATATCCGTGGCTGAAGCCGTGATGGAAAGAGCCATCAGAAAAATTTCAGTGGAGCGCGGATTTGATCCTTCATCTTTCTCCCTCGTGGTATTCGGCGGGGCAGGCGGACTGCACGGGAACTCCCTTGCCAGGGCCCTGCGGATACCAAGGGTTATCATACCGTTGCATCCTGGTATATTTTCGGCCTATGGCATACTCTGCGCAGATGTCGTCAAGGATACATCAAAAACTGTCATGCTTGACGTTTCCGCGCGCAACTTTTTTTCAAAGATTGAAGCAGAGTCCGGCCGTATGGCTGAAAAACTCAGGATAGCGCTTCTTTCAGAAGGGATTTCCCAAGACATGATCTTGATTGATAAATCAGTTGATATTCGTTACAAAGGTCAGACATACACACTGAACATCCCTATGGGTCCCGACCTTTTGTCAAAGTTTCACGCGGCTCATAAGCTGCGCTTTGGTTACTGCTTCACATCAGGTCAGGTTGAGATTGTTAACTTAAGGGTTCGGGCTACTGGCAAAAAGCACAACCCTGAAATACAACCCTGTGTACCCGGCGTCCAGAATCCCGATAATAGCGCCTTGATCTGCACAAAGCCGGTATTGTTCTCCGGCAAATGGATTCAGACCAGCATATGGGACAGGGGAAAACTGAAGCCCGGCAACAAGATCGCAGGTCCGGCTGTAATTACAGAGTACTCTGCGACAACGCTGGTATTACCCGGGACTTCCGCTCAAATCGACGGTTTCGGCAATATAATAATCACGCTCTATTAAACAGTTCTTCGTGAAAATACATCCCGGTTGACCATAGAACCCGTTGGCGGCATCCAGGCTCTCTTCAGCCCCATCGATTATTACACTAAAAGCATAACACGCGGGCATTAAATCAGCTTCCGCCAGGATGATGAGTTAAATTCATGACTGCTTCCCTGTAAAAATTAAATACCAGGCAAAAAACGAACAAGGATTGCGCATCAATCCATTTCGCACCCAGACAAATACATATTTCAATGTAAAATCGATCCGGCGTTATTTTATCCAACACATTAAAAGGAAAGGAAAAATCAATGGCATTGGCACTAAAAAAAAAGGAGTACCAGGAGCTTATCGAAATGCTGATAATAACCATATCCGTACTTGAGGAATTAGACCCGGAAGAATTTCCCAAGGTAGACAACTATTTCTCTCTTTTCCAGAAAATCCTTGCAGAAGCGGAAAAAAACAAATGCAAAAGCGACGTAATTTTTGATAATGAAACCCAGCTCTATTACCCATCTGAAGAGCGTATGGAAAAATCAGAGATTTCGAGCATCATAGCAGAATATTCAAATTCAATGTTCTGGCAACACCTTGCTGCAAGATTAGCCATAGAAGAGTTGAAACGCGACAACACCATCACCTCCCCCGCGGACCTGCTGGTTCCTGAAACCATAGAAAAAATAATGGATCTTGAAGAAAAGATGCTCGAGGAATTCGAGGAAAACGGTCTTGAAAACATACGCCTGCTTGGTGGAAAAAGAATCATAAGACCAGTATGACATCTATTCGTGATGATACACATCAATAAATTTCAGGGGTGGGCTCAATCCCCTCCCAAGGATATGAATTGTAAACAAACGGGCTATTGCGCAATAAAGGACAATGGGAAAACCCGATCCTGTACTACTCCAGATATTACGGCATAAGTTTAGTTCGGTCGCAGAAGAGATGGGAGAATCGCTCAAGCGCACCGCCTATTCCACCAACATCAAAGAACGCCTTGATTTTTCATGTGCGGTGTTCGGACCTCAAGGTGAGCTTATTTCACAGGCAGCGCATATCCCTGTCCATCTAGGCTCCATGCCGGCAGCGGTAAGAACGGCCATCAACGCTGTTCCCCTTCAAAATGATGAAATGGTGATACTAAACGATCCATTTTCAGGGGGCACCCACCTGCCTGATATTACAGTCGTAGCTCCGGTCTTCACGGCAACTGGAAGCAGGCAACCTGTTTATTACGTGGCCAACCGGGCTCACCATTCTGACATAGGAGGTATCAGCCCCGGGTCCATGCCGCTTTCAAAGGACATCTTCCAGGGTAACTATTCAGCGAAATATTTAAAAAAATACAAAAAATTTGAAAAAAGTACT
>CAYVIE010000230.1:0-3567 GCA_964451355.1 uncultured Desulfobacteraceae bacterium | reverse complement strand
CCCCACCAGCTGTGTCATAGTACCATTCAGGTACTACCTGCGGATTAACAGGATCTGTCGCATCAATGGTCATGATTCCATCATCGCCGCATGACATGTATGCCATGGAGCCAGCCACTGAAACCGATACAGCAGTCTTCCCATCCAAAGAGGTGACCGATGTTTCCACTGGATTTTCAATATCGGAAATATCAATGATTTCAAGCCCTGAAGCGCCGCATGCTACATATATCCTTTCTGTTTTGATATCCAGCGCATTAGCAGGTCCGGGTGTTTCAATGGATGCTTTTTTTGAAGGATTATCAGTATCGGTAACATCAAAGATTTCGATTCTTCCAGCTTTCAGTGCTGAGATTGCATATATATGCTCATCTCTATAAATGACCTTGATATCTGAAACCTCACCCGTTGTCTCTATGGTATTGAGAATAGTCGGGTTGGACGGGTCTGCAGCGTTGACTATTATTATACTGTCATCACATCCCACATAGGCGTTATCGCCAAATGGATATACGGCATTCGATTGTTTGTGTAGATCTATTGTGTTTAGTGAAGGGTTTTGTGGATCAGATATGTCCACAAGAGAAAAAATACCTTCATTTGTGGTTATGTAAGCAATATTTTTGGTTATATCCGCATATACATCCGTGTCAGTTCCTGGTGTTTCAATGAAGCCCTGTTTATAAAGCAATATAATATTATTATTGCCTGTGGTAATCTGGAAAATACGCAAGCCTTCCTTGTCCGGATCGTTGCCCATGTTATCATCTATCACGTAGGCATATCCGTGGTTTTCAGGCACGTGAATCCCCGTGACATCGGCAGGCATGTCAAAAGAGGCTGTCATGGTGGCGGAAAATGGTGAATCTGTAATATTGAGCCGCTGTACCTGGAACCCTTTTTTATAATCAGTGATAACAATGGTGCTGGCATCGATGGAAAAAACGGTCCGGGCCCCTGTATCGGTGTATGTATGAACCGGGTCAAAAGCCTTGGGGTCGGTGGGATCGGAAATATCTATTATTTCAAGACCGTTTGAAGCCTCGGCAAGGTATGCTATCGTGGTGTCGGGGTTGATGTCCACGGTTCTTACCGGCGTGATTTCCCGGGTTTCTTCATCTTTTTGAATGTATTGACCGAGAAGGATCGGGTTGTTCGGGTCTGAGATATCGACTATAAGGATTCCCGATGCTTCGGCTGCGGCATAGAGCCGTTCGTCCCTGATCATTATATGCCTTACACCTACGAGGTCAGCCATGAGCTTCAAAGGAACAGCTTGCTCCCCGTTCATGTCAATAATATGAACTCCGTTAATTACATCAGCAACATAGACAAAACCAGAGGATTCTATCACATCGACACAATAAGTAAGATAGAAGTATGCGCCTGGCAGCTTGACCTGCTGAGTTACGGCCGGTTCCTCAGGGTTTGAAATGTCTATTATCTCCAGGTTATAAATTTCTTCATTCTGATCATCCACGGGATATACCATGCGTCCCACAATATATGCCCATTGCCCGGAGACACATACCCCGGTTATATCGATTGTGCTGGCAGAATCAGGTTGATACTTTGCAAGAAGAACAGGGTTTGCAGGATCCTGAACATCAATGATCTGTAACCCGCCGGCCTTGCACGCTGCATAGAGACGTTTGTTATCCTCATCATAATGAAGTGCTGCTGCCTCTCCCTCTTGATCAACCATGTACATCCCGGCAAATTCCAAGGTCGTGGCATCAAGAACTACAATCCTGTCTCCCTTTGCAACCATCAACAGATTGCGGTTATGATCTTCAGCCACAGCCCTTGTAGGCTGCCATGGCCACTGGCCAGAGAAATTCATAATTTTCTGGTATTCTGCAGCCGTCACAATTGACGCGCTGACAAAAAAGTAAATAAGAACCAGAACATTCGACGGTATTTGAATAAAGAGAAATCGTTTCATCTATTTATTGCTCTCCGGCTTCAAAGCATTTTGTATATCAATGGATTCGGGTATATCAACCTCGATTCTCGCCATTTCATATGTGGGTGAAAAAGACAAAAAACCGATAGTGCACATCCTGTTCTGGTGTTCCGGATCAAAGAAAAATGGTGTTCCTTTCAGGAAACCGGCGAACTTGGCATCCAGCATTATCCCGTCGACAATAACATGCCATTCGTCCGGGGTTACGCCCGCTGCAAAGGCCATGTGTTTTCCGTCTGCAGAGAACCATGGTTTACTAACACCCTTGAAGTACCCCTGCTCGACCCCGTCCACAACAACTGTCCATTTCAGTGGTTTGCTTTTCAATGCCTTGTATCCAATATGATCGCCATTTATTGAGAATGTTATGTCTTCGATTTCCAGGTATGAATTTTTGGAAGGACGGCCGTCATACATCACTGCCCATTTTTTCGATTCGCTTGACCAGAAGCGATACGCGATATGTTTGCCGTCTTTTGAAAAATGTGGTGTTCCAACGGACACAAATAGAGGCCCTTGTTCTCCATCTACAACCACACATCCTTTCTGGTCTCCGGAGTCAAGAACTGCAGAATATGCATACCGCCCGCTCTTTTCAGATACCACAAGTCCTTTGACTTTCTCATATCCAGTACTCGTGGTGCCGTCAAAGGCTACATATGCTTTTTTGTCAATAACCATGGAGTATACCACATGGGCCGAATCGCTGGTAAAAAAAAACTGATCAGGATAATCGAACCATTGTTGTGGTGTTCCATCAATCACCCAGCGCCATTTTTTCGAATCAGAATACAAGTATGCAAATCTTTTTCCATCTGGAGAGAAAACGAACTGAGCGATTACGGGCCAGGTTGCCATAACAGAACCGTCATATATAAGATCCATCGCCCTGCCGCGTAAACCCACATAGGCTATGTGCTTGGAATCAGGCGAAAAGAGCATGCTGGCTATTTCATCGAATACAGGCCCTTCTTTGCCATCAGTCACAACACACCATTTTTCCCGTGAGTCTTTTTTCTCTTTTCTCGCTTTATAAGCAATCCGTTTTGAGTCGGGTGAAAAAATGATCTCCTTGATTAATCCGTAACTGGCTGTTTCCTTGCCGTCCAATACAAGGATACATCCCTGGTCTTTCTTGTATGCGACATAGGCGATTCTTTTGGAATCAGGAGAAAAGAGCAGATTTTTAAAAACTACGATGCCATCATAAAACGGACCGGGTCTGTTGTTAATAACGATACATTGTTTGTCACCTTTTTTGGCGCGGTATAAGAAACTTTCTTCATCCGGAGAAAATATCAGGTTGTCAATAGCATCAAAAGTTGGTCCTTCCTTTCCGTTTATCACCACCGAGACTTTCTCACCACCAGGACCTTTGTAACCGATAAAGTAATGCTTTCCGGTTTTTGGCGTTATGCGGGGGGTTTTGACGTGTATTGCATAGTAGGGACCAAAAATTTTATTATCATATTTAACTATCTTTTCGTAAAGCCCCTTGCTTGCGACATATGTCACATGGCGCATGTCAGGGCTGAAATAGAGGGATTTGTCTATGATTTTGTATTTATCCGGCACATTACCGAAGGAAGTTATTTTCTCTA
>CAYVIE010000229.1:0-3588 GCA_964451355.1 uncultured Desulfobacteraceae bacterium | reverse complement strand
ATGAGAGAAAATTATAGATTTAAACTATTTCGCATTTGAAATCACGGATTCAGGTATGAATATATCACGCGGCAAAAGCCTATCAATTGGAGCAGGTCTATCAATTGCAAATCAGCAGGCATTGAGTATGTTTATTCAATCGATGCGCACGAGTTCCAGTTTAAAGACGGCTGGACATTTGGTGACCTTGAGCAGGATTTCAAGCTTGGCTCTCTTTTTTGGATAGGCGGTCCATCTTGCGATCACAGCAAGAGAACCCAAGCCATCATTGAATATATAGTGCCATTTTTGTCACAGACGCTGAAGCAAATAGCCTCACGGTTTTCAACAAACAAGGTATTTCGTATTCGTCCGCATCGACTTACTTCTTCTGAGCTTGAGGTTCTAAAATGGCTTAAAGAGGGTAAAACAACTTGGGAAATATCTGTAATTATGAATAGGAGCGAGAGAACCATCAAATTTCATGTTGATAACATAAAAAATAAACTAAATGCTGTTAATAGAACCCAGGCTGTTGTTATAGCGCTCCGGGAAGGCATAATCAGCTTTTAGAAGATCACCTGAATCCACCTTCGGGCAAGGCCGGGGCTAAGATCCCTCGGCCGCATGAAGGATTTTTACCATTTTCATCACGGATCCAGGGAAGCCGTCAAATAAAATTATTCTTGGAAAAAGATTGCCTGAAAATCATGGAACAAAATCCCATTTCCAAGGATTCATGAAGCTTCTGCAACGCCTGTGCAAGGTTTACTACCGGTTGTTAGCCGCTCGGGTATGACATCTCTTGCATAGACATCCTTTTGGGTTTCCGCCTTCCTGATTATTTCAGCTTCGTTGCCTTTCACAAGGATGGATGCGGGCCTGGGCAGGGCGTTGAAGTTGCTCATGGAGACCTCCTGGTAGGCACCGGTATCCAGCATTGCAAGGATGTCGCCCACTTCGATGTTTCCAGGAACCGGTACAAGCGGGAGCAGCCTGTCGCCATAGCAGCTCCTTCCTATGATATCCGCCTTGGAAGTGTTCCGGGCATCCGCCTTGTTTGCAAAAACGTAATGGTGCAGGTGATGCTCGTACCTTCCGCCGGTGAACCAGAATTCCGTTGTATCTACTACTATCGTCTTCCAGCGTATGGGCTGCTTTGTCTCTTTTATCCCCATTACACGGGAAAGATGAATCCCTGTGTCGCCATGCAGTGCCCGCCCTGGTTCGAGCTGCAGCATTATCCCCTCGGGATTTATACGGTTTTCAGGTAGGTGGGCAAGAAGGGTGGAAGTGCATGCTTTTGCGTAATCCTCTATGGTGGGAGCCGGAATCTGGTTTGGGGTGCATTTTATGGTGTCGATGATTCTTGAGATCACTTTATATCTGGGTGTTGCACCGAGCAAGGACAGGCCTTTCGAGATCAGGTGCAAGGCAGCGAGTTGCAGGGGTTCAGTGTAGTCTGTAGCCGCATTGAATGGATCCCTTGGTATGGCAAAGCCACCGCCTATATCAATTTCTTTAGGCACAAATCCTCCGAGAAGTTCGCAAACCCGCCCCATTTCAGCGGCAAATGCTTTCATCTGCTCTGTCCAGTAACGGGTTGAACGGTGGTGCCGGCCGTGGTGCTGGTGGAAGCCAACAAGCTCGATTCTTTCCGATGAGAGGATTCTTGGTGCGATCCCAGCGATTTGTTCGAAGGTAAGCCCGCCCTTGTATGCCATCGCAGCGATATCGGTGGGCACCAGTCCTTCGGCCACAAAGTCGCTGTGAGCGGTGAAACCGGATAGCACAGGTTTCAACCTTAAGCGTACAATGGCCTTCTTGTTCAATTCGGCCGCAGCAGCCTCTATGAATTCCAGTTCCTCAATGCTGTCTATGGTTATCCTAACGCCTTCTGCAACGCATCTGGATACATGATCGCGGTCCTTTGGGATGCCGTTTACTGAGATGAACTCCGGGGGAAATCCTGCATCAAGCGCCACCTGCAGCTCACCTGGGGAATATATGTCACATCCGCAGCCTTCCTGGGCTATTATCCTTTGTATTGCCGGGATCCAGTTGGCCTTGGCAGCGGGCAGAACCTTAACCGGTCCTGCGGTCCAGCCCGAGGCAAACGCCTTTGCAAATCTGTTTATGTTATTTCTTAGCTGGGTTTCAGAAAAGACAAAGACAGGTGTGCCGAATTTTTTTGCAAGCTCCACAGTGTCGCATTCCTCTATGAAAAGATGTCCCCCTCTTATTGAAAGGGTGTCGCCTGGGCGCATTGCATTTTTCATCTCTCCCCCCTTGTCTTGAAATGATCCTGGATCCTGGAATGTTTTATCATATGCCGGGTGCATGACGGCAACCATTCGATAATAGCCCACTATATGAAACCGCTGCCTTTGCGCATCTGGTGCGCGCATGAGTACTCAAGGACTCAGTATTTAATTAAAATACGAGTACTTATAGTGATGTATCCAGGTCAATGGTCTTTTTTAAAGCCGCAGGTTTTATTGTTCCAAGACAGATACAAGCTTTGCGTATTCTCCGGGCTCGGGTATCTTTCCGAGAATCGCGCATACCGCGGCCAGTTGCGGCGAACCGAGAAAGACCCTTGTGTCGTCTCCCATCCTGTTGGGAAAGTTCCTGGTCGAGGTGGAAAAGACGGTTGAACCCCGCCTGACCCTAGCCTGGTTGCCCATGCAAAGGGAACAGCCAGGAATTTCGATCCTTGCGCCGGCTGCGGCAAACGTAGCAAACAGGCCCATTTCTTTGAGTTTTTCGGCATCAAGCCGCGTGGGCGGGGCGATCCATAGCCTGGCCGGTGTATCTTTTTTCCCTTCAAGTATTTTTGCCACATCCACGAAATGGGAAAACCTTGTCATGCACGAACCGATAAATACCTCGTCTACGGGTGTACCCGCAACCTCCGTGAGAAGGCGGACATCGTCGGGGTCATTGGGGCATGCGACGATCGGTTCAGTGATATCGTCAAGGTCGATCTCCAGTGTTGCATGATAGCTTGCGTCTATGTCGGGTTCAAGGAGTTTCGGGTCTTCAAGCCATGCCTCCATGGCGCTGATCCGTCTCTTGATGGCGTCCGCATCCTGGTACCCCGATTCCAGGAGGCTTTCCAGTATCTTTTTGCTCTCCTCGATATAGGTTTTCACGCTTTGCACGGACAGCCTTATTACAGCGGCCGCGGCAGATCGCTCCGCAGATGAGTTGGTGAGCTCGAATGCCTCTTGTACGCTCAGATCATCTGCACCCTCGATCTCAATGATCCTGCCGGAAAACACGTTCTTTTTCCCGGCCTTTTCCACGGTCAAAAGACCAGCTTTGATTGCGGCATAGGGTATGGCGTTTACCATGTCCCTTGTAAAGATCCCTGGCCGCGGTTTTCCGGAAAATTTCACCAGAACCGACTGGGGCATATCAAGTGGCATGATTCCCGAGGCCGCGGCAAAGGCCACAAGGCCTGAGCCGGCAGGGAAGCTTATGCCGACGGGAAACCGGGTGTGGGAATCACCGCCGGTGCCAACGGTATCCGGCAGGATCATCCTGTTTATCCAAGAATGGATGATGCCGTCTCCGGGCTTTAAAGATATCCCCCCCAGTTTCTGC
>CAYVIE010000228.1:0-3636 GCA_964451355.1 uncultured Desulfobacteraceae bacterium | reverse complement strand
GACCCTGATGTCATCATGGTCGGCGAGATGCGTGATTATGAAACAGCATCCATCGGTGTCGAGGCATCCCTTACCGGGCATCTTGTCTTTTCAACCCTTCATACCAACAGCGCACCCGAAACAGTGACAAGGTTGCTCGATATGGGGCTTAATCCGTTGAATTTTTCGGATGCTTTTATAGCTGTACTTGCCCAGCGCCTTGTACGACGCTTATGTAAGAATTGCAGAAAGGAGTATCATCCTTCAAAAGAGGAGTTTGATGAGATCGTTTCGGAATATGGGGAAGATGATTTCAAGAAAACCGGTATCGTATATAATGATGATCTTGTTCTTTATAGTCCTGTAGGTTGCGACAAGTGCAGCGGGACCGGATATAAAGGAAGGATGGGTATACATGAGCTTATGGAAGGTACCAAGGAGATCAAGCGTTTGATAAAAAAGCAGGCCAGCGCTGAGGAACTGTTTATCGAAGCAAAGAACCAGGGGATGACCACACTCATGCAGGATGGAATAATCAAAGTCTTCCAGGGACATACCGATATCGGAGAAGTGAGACGTGTTTGTATTTCGTGATAACCGTGTGAACACCTCAATGACCCGGGAGAAAAACGGCCATCTTTTCATGTCCGTAGGTTGGCGCCGCTGGCCATGAAAAGTCTACTTCGGTTGCTGATTTTTGCATATGAGAAGGTTTATTGAACGAATATTAGGAAAAAAAGTTGATCGGGTTCGTGATAAGGTTCTTAACCTGGACCAGCGCGAACTTGACCGATATCCACTTGATTTGCCGGCCTTGGTTTACAAAAAGGATAAGTCAGGTCATGAGGAACCGGACAAAGCTGTGCTGCATGATATTTCAGGATCAGGTGCCATGTTTATCCCTCTGGGATCGAGAACCTACAGGCCTGGGGAGAGGCTTTGCATAGCTGTCAACCTTGCCGGAACAGATGAGGTCAGGGCGCGGGTTATAACGGATGCCACCGTGGTACGGGTGCATCCTGTTACATCATCCTTAAACGGCGAGTGGCATGAAAGGGTTGGTGTTGCGGTAAGATTCGACGGATCGTTTTCCTTTGAACGCCTGGATTTATAATGGATAGCTTTACGAATGAAGAAGAAAACCCGGCGCGATTATAAAAGTATTTATGGAAAGATGGAAATCGCGCTGGTGATGATGTCTTTCCTGCCCGGTCTTGTGGCATGCTACCTGTTTTTTTCACAGCGCTTTGAAAGTTATACGGACAGGCTCCTGTTTGCAGGCCTAATACTTTTTTCCATCCTGTCTGGATATTCACTTCTGCGCCATATAGCAGACCAGGTCCACATGCTTGCCCAAAGTCTGAAGGAGGTTGCTTATAACAACGAACAATCAAGGCTTTCGAAACTTTCTGACAGGGAATTAAATGAGATCGCAGCTCATTTCAATTCATTGATCGAACGCCTTGATGAGATGAAGCGGAAGAACAAGGAGCAGGCTGCCCAGCTTATGGTCTATGCACGCGATCTTGCCCTTTCATACCAGAAATCAAAGCGGGAGGAGGAATTACGTAAACGCTTGAGCCGTTATGTGGGCAGCCATGTGGTTGAAAGGCTTTTGCAGCTGGATGAAGGGGTTTTCATGGAGGCGGAGAGACGTAAAGTCACTGTTCTTTTTGCCGATATAAGGGCGTTTACCACTATTGCGGAAAGGATGGAAGCTGAGGATGTCGTATTCATGCTGAACCAGTATTTCGGTGTAATGGTCGATATTATTTTTAAAAATAACGGGCTGTTAGATAAGTTTGTCGGGGATCAGCTGATAGCTGTATTCGGTCTTGTGGAATCAGATGAAAATCCTGCCCAGAGTGCTGTAAGAACCGCTGTTGAGATGCAGGACGCCGTAAGCGCCATGATGGAAGAGAGGGTTAGCCTGGGGCTCGATTATTTCGAGATCGGCATAGGTATAAATACTGGTACCGCAATCCTCGGGAATGTCGGAACCTCGAATAGAATGGATTATACGGTAATAGGCGATTGTGTCAATACCGCGGCCCGCCTCGAAGAGATGGCGATGGGGGGCGAAATCCTGATCGGCGAGGAGACTTATAAAATGTGCTCCGAAAGTTTTTTGTTTGAAAACAAGGGTGAGATTTTCGTGAAGAATCGGGTTGAGCCTGTTGTTTGTTACCGGGTTCTGGGAATAGAAAAAGGTCGGTCCCGACATGCCTTATGAGCATGTGTTATGTCAGGGAATCTCCAAGCATCCTTTTCTCCGGAAGAGCCCATTGCCTGTTGGAGCTTGCTTATTTGGGAAATCCTATCTTGCTCATGCATTCCTTCAGCGCTTTTCCCCCTCGCCATTTTGCGTTGCCTTCGCTCATCTGTTATACGGGAAAGAGTTCACGGATCCAGGGTCTCTTCTTTTATAATGCTGCGCGCAAACACCAGATAACCTGTATGACCTACCATTCTGTCCTGCGGTCGTAGCCGCGCCGGGTTGATTTTGTATTGCCGCAGCATTATTTCGCATACCTCCAGGATAACGAAGGGGTGCTTTTGCAAAGATTCTATGAGTCTTGCGACCTGGTTGGCGGTGGGAAGTATGACTCCCAGCCGGCCTGAGGGCCTCAATGCCTTGTGGATTTCACAGAGCAGCCCGGAAGGTTCCCTCACGTCCAGGAAAAATGCGTCAAGGTCTTTTTCCTCGATTCCGTCGGCTATTGATCTGTGATGTAAGGTGATATTTTCAAGGGATACCAAGGGCCGGAGATTTTTTTGCTGTACTCCTGACAAACCGGTGTTTTGTTCATATGTATATACATGTCCAGTTCGTCCTACAGCCATGGCCATGGGTATGGTCATGGCGCCGGATCCTGTCCCTGCCTCACCTACACGCGCGCCTGGCCATATCTCAAGGCGCATGAGGATGTAGGCAGCCTCTTTTGGATAGACTATCTGTGTCTGGCGGGTTATCCCCTCCATTATATAATCATATACACCGCATTCGAGAATGTAGTATCTTTTCTCTCCAACCGTAATAACCGCTCCGTCACCTGCTTCGCATATTGCTTTGGTGTGTATCCTTCCGGTGGGCAAGTTAACATATTCATTTTTGCTGGTATCTATCACTTTTTTGAATTTTTTCATGTCAGTAATCATAAAGATTCCAGGCAGAATCCGGGCCATCAGCGTCTCCTTTCACTGTGATGTGTTTTGAATTAAGGCTGTATATCATTATAATTTATGGAAAGTTCTTCCTGGTTAATAAACTCTCATGATTAGTGGCAATCACCCCCGGGCATGAAAACAAGGCTGTTTCTCATTCAGGCCCTGGAGGCGTTTTCACGGTAAAATGTAATAATCTATGCAAAAAAAACATTGGAGATCTATAACGGTTTTTCAGGCGTATTCCTATATCAGATTCATAGGTTTGTTGGGAGAAAGAATCATTTATGAAGGACTCGTAAAAAATCCATCATATTATGATGGATTTTTTACGAGTCCTTCATCTATAATACTGGTTGTATATATACAGAGGATGTTGGAAGAAGGATCAGATACACCGGGGTGCGTCAATATGAAATACAAGGGAAGAATGGAACGGATAACGGATATATGTTGGCGGAAGTGCATGGGAATCGAACCCACCTGGGACGG
>CAYVIE010000227.1:0-3744 GCA_964451355.1 uncultured Desulfobacteraceae bacterium | reverse complement strand
GTTCCACCCCCACCCCCCGGCCGGGGCTAAACCACCCGCGGCCGGATGATGGACTTTTTTCAAGTCCATCATTTTATCTTAAGCAACAAGAGAAGCACATTAAAACAGCCACATTTGCGGTAATATATTAACGCCTGCCGGTATTATGGAGACGACTCAGGCTCTTGTCAGGCTCTTGCGAAAATTTATTTGAGCCTTATGGCATAGAGTTTGCTTGTTAGATTTATAAAGTGATGAATAAAATTTAATTTTTTAAGATTATGAAGGGGGTGATAGACCAGGATTCTTGAAAATAATGATTCGCACAAACTCATGTAGTTTTTGCAGATGAGTCGCTTGTTAACCAAAAAACAGAATATTTAAAAAGGAGGTAGCCATGCTTCAAAGAATCCGCAGTAACCAGAAAGGTTTCACGCTCATTGAGCTCATGATCGTTATCGCAATCATTGGTATCCTTGCTGCCATAGCAATCCCCAATTTCATTTCCTATCGCAACAAATCATACTGCTCCGAGGCCGAGTCTGATGCAAACGCAATCGCGGGCGCAATTGCTGATTACTTCTCCATTGCAACTCATACTAGTGTTCCCCACGTGGGTGATCTTGGAATTAATATCACCAACAATGCCACCATTCAGGGAACTGATCCGAACGCCACGATTACTGTTATCGTAAGTGACCGTACGACACGCTGTCCAAGTGATTATCAGGCAGCCAATGACATGTGGACCGGCGATGCATTTACAAAATATATTCGCTAAACCAGCGTAAACTCGTTTTCATAAAAAAACCGGGAAGAATCCTTCCCGGTTTTTTTATGAAAGTTTCACCCTAATGTAAAAGATTTATTTCCGGAATAAATATGTCCCATCAGCGGAATATATCGCCAGAATGTGGTAACGGATATGCCTGTTTTGGGTTCTGGTCCGCATTGCTGCTTGTTGCATTGATCTATTCGAACAGCATAACAGTCCCATGGTATATGGATGATTTTCACGCAATAGTTGACAATCCCTCTGTTCACCTAAGCTCCATAACCTTTGACTCGATTAAACAAGCCCTTGGCGCATCCTCTCTCCAGTCATCAATTTTCCGTCCTGTTGCATATCTCAGCTTTGCCCTCAACTGGTACTTCAGCAATAACGGCTCTGTCGAATCGTTTCATATTGTTAATATACTTTTACACATATTTAATACCTTTTTATTATTTTGCTGTATAAGTCTCATCTTTGAAACACCTGCACTGAAACAATCTTATACAACAGATACAAAAATATTTGTGGCATTGTTTTCATCCTTGTTATGGGCACTTCATCCTGTACATGTGCAGGCAGTCACATACATTGTCCAGCGGATGGCACTCCTTGCCGCCTTTTTCTATCTTATCTCAATGATTTTTTTCATAAAGGCGAGGATGACAGCTAATATTGTGAAACAGAGCTGCTTTTATTCCGCATGCATTATCTCGTTTCTATTGGCTTTAGGATCAAAACAAAATACCATAATGCTCCCTTTTGTTTTGATAATAGTTGATTCATTTTTTTTTGGATCTGCTTTTATAAAAAAGAAAAAATATATATATGCCGCAACCATCGCACTTATACTCGGATTTTCCTTTGCCTGGTTGTCAATGAATAAAAGTCCCTTTGAATATTTAGCCGCTCTTTATAAAGACAGGCCATATAGTCTCTATGAACGCGTGCTTACGGAACCAAGGATTGTCATTTTCTATATTTCCCAGCTCTTATATCCGGTTTTAACTCGTTTCAGCCTGGTGCACGATTATCCCTTGTCTACAGGCCTGTTTTCACCACCCACCACATTCTTTGCTTTGATAGCTGTTATTATGCTGTTTGTGGCTGGCTTTTCTCTCAAGAAATACAATTTACTTGCAAGCTTTGCCATCCTGTTTTTTCTGATAAATCATGTGGTTGAATCGACGGTTCTTCCCATAGAACTCATTTTTGAACACCGTAATTACCTTCCGTCGATGTTTTTGTTTGTTCCGGTTATACTTTATCTTTTTTCATTGATTAAACAATACATGTATAAAAATCGATTCATGGCCTATTTCCTTGTTACTTCTTTATGCGTGTTGGCTGTTTCTCTTGGCAGCACAACATACGCGAGGAACATGGATTGGGCAAATCCCAAAAAATTCTGGCGAAATACAGCAAGATTTGCCCCAAAAAACGCGAGGCCGCATATTCAGTTGGGTATTTATATGATGCAATTAAATAAACCCGATGAGGCAATCAAGGAGTTCAAGGAGGCGATCGTATTATACAAGGAAAGCAAGACAACATTACCAGCTCTATATTCATACCTATCGGCTGCTTTTACCGCAAAAGGGGAATTCAACACGGCCATCAGGTACGCTCATAAAGCATTAATGCTGAAGCCTGGCCTTCGCAAGGCTTTTGAACAACTGGCATATTTGTACTTAATATCAGGAAAGCCGGACTCTGCGTTGATTTACGCGTCAAACCTCATTTCCGATGACCCCGGCAGCTATAAATACATCCAGACATATGGAATTACAATGTATCTCCTGGGCAGATATGACGAAGCAACCAAGAAATTCCGAAAATGCATAGAAATGCACCCAGGGGTTTTTACAAATTATTACTATCTTTCTATGTGCCATCTATATTCCGGAGATATAAGAACGTCTCAAAGGATACTTAGCTCAATTGCCAGGCGCTTTCCAGATCAATGGGTTACCTTATTGGGGTTGGCTTTAAACAGGATCATGGCGAATGACTACAGCACTGCTGAATCCTATATGAAAAACTTCATTGAGCAGTCCGGATTAAATGAATCGCTAAAATTTTATCAGGATGTCGCAGGCAAAAGCCTGCATCCTGAACTCCGGGATCCAAGGCTTATCCGTTTGTTCCGTGAATCATTTGAATCCGTTGCTCAATCTCTTGCAGGTTGAATAAAAGGCATGGAGCCGAACGCTACAAACAGGGATAAAATTCGTTACTGTACGGCTGTATCGTTGTTGATTATTATTATTCTGATATTGTATTCGAATTCATTTGAGGCCCCCTGGCGATTAGACGATTATCCAAATATTGTAAAAAATCCTAAAATCAAGATTGAAAAATTAGATTGGCCTTCTATTCAACGTGCTGTTTATGGTTGTCCCGCACGCGATACCTTATATCGTCCCGTATCCTATCTTTCCTTTGGTCTGAATTGGTTTTTTAACAAGAATGATGTACTCGGTTATCACATAGTAAATATTGGCATACATATTATTTGCTCTGTTCTGTTATTCCTTGTGCTGCTGAAACTTTTCTCCACACCAGGCTTAAGCCGATATTCAGATGATACAGCTTTTTTTACGGCATTGCTTACTTCGCTTATATGGGCCATCCACCCCATTCAGGTCCAGGCCGTTACGTATATAGTCCAACGCATGGCCTCTCTCGCAGGGATGTTCTATCTCCTTTCAATATTGTTCTATCTGACAGGGCGATTGGAAAGAAGGCCTGTTCAACGTATAATATATTATTTTGTTGCATTAACAGCCGGTTTGTTAGCGTTCGGAGCAAAACAAAATACAGTTATGCTCCCTTTTTCCATTCTGGCTATAGAGTTTTTCTTTTTTCATTCATGGAGGGTGATAAGACTTTATCATCTCATGATCATAATTGTTTCATGCCTGATTGCTTTTTCCCTTGCAATTCTTGCAATACAAGGTAATCCGCTGACATATTTCACGCAACTTTATAGT
>CAYVIE010000226.1:0-3768 GCA_964451355.1 uncultured Desulfobacteraceae bacterium | reverse complement strand
ATCAGCATCACCTTAATTTCGCCGAAAAATGGTCTTGCAAATGGGGTCCACCACAATGCTTGTTAATGTATGTTGCTCTGCATCTTCCGGGAGCACTTTCTTTTCTACGCTTTTAAATAATCATCCGGAAGTTGTTTGTGGGAGTGAGCTGGGCCTTTTTTCTAAGCCAATTTTTTATAATGATTTTTATGTGTTAAAGCGGTTTTCGTGGTTAATTGATAAGGTTGGAATCTCCAGCCGACCATATTTTAACGATAGGTCTATATTAAGAAATTTAGAGACATATGGGCTTGATAGGAAAATTGTATGGAGATGGATAAAAAATGCAAATAGCATCATAGAATTTGTTGAAATTTTTTATAACTATATAAATAGCAAAACATCAAAGTCGATTTGGGCGGAAAAAACCCCTGAAAACATTTTTTTGATTAAAAAGTTTGCCGAATTTTTCCCTGATGAAAAAATCATTCACATTGTTCGTGACCCGAGAGATGTCATTTTATCCCTTATGAAGCGTGGGCATTCGGATGTTTCAGCAGCAAGGGTCTGGTTAACATCGGTAGCAAGTATTCAAACGATCAGCATGAATAAGAATGTTCTGGAAATACGTTATGAAGACTTGATTTCTGAACCTGAAAAGGTACTCAGCCGTGTTTGTTCTCACTTGGAAATTGAGTTTGATTTGAATTTCTTTTTAAAAGAAAAATACAAATCGAAACAGATTGTATTGATGGAAGGAATATCGACTTGGTCGCTAAGGCCCAAGGATGGGTTTTCCAAAAAGGCTATAGGGAAATACAAAAGTAGTGGTTTGGATTTCAATGAGCTTATTAATATGCGAATTACGAAAAAGTTCGCTACGATGTTAGGAACAAAACAAGTTTCAATTCGAGATCTAATGTATAAATATCATTATGATGCCGAGGCATTGGGTGCTAGTTCCAATAAAAGTTTTAAAAAAGTAATTGATGCACCCCTGTCTATAAAAGACCGTTTTATTGGTTTTGTACTACATGAAGGGAATACATTTCCATTGGTTGAGTATTAAGATATGTGTGGAATCGTTGGATTTTATAATGCTAAGGGTTGGAATCCGTCTCATCTTAGAAAGATGACTGATGCTCTCAAGCATCGCGGGCCGGATGATGAGGGCTTTTATTTTAACAAAGAACTTGGCGTTGGACTGGGCCATAGGCGATTGTCCATTCTTGATGTTAGTGCAGCAGCACGACAGCCAATGACATATTCGGATTCTGGCTGTTGGATTGCATATAATGGCGAGGTTTATAATTTTATTGAATTACGCAACCAGCTTAAGACCAAGGGATACAAATTTTGGTCTGATTCCGATACAGAGGTTGTGTTGGTTTCTTTTTTAGAATGGGGGGAGAATGCATTCCAAAAATTCAACGGTATGTGGGCTCTGGCTATATATGATGAGACACGAAACAGATTGCTTTTATGCCGGGACCGTTATGGGATAAAGCCCCTTTATTATTATTGGAATGGCAAGACATTGGTTTTCAGTTCCGAGTATAAGGCTCTCTGGTCGGTCGAGGATCTCTTGTGCTTGGAATGGGACCACCGTGGATTGAAGACGGCTATGATCAACCCGTTCCAGCTAGAAAGCTCTGGCTTCTCTTTGATTCGTAATGTCTATAACTTGCTTCCGGGGCATTTGCTTTACATGGATATTCATGGCTGTCGAACGCTGCAATGGTGGAAGACGCTTGATTATATTCAGGATGTTCCATCTTCACTGGAGGAGCAGGCTGAACATTTTTTAGAATTATTTGAGGACGCTTGTCGTTTGAGACTACGCAGTGATGTTCCTATCGGAACATCACTGAGCGGTGGTTTGGACTCCAGCAGCATTGTGATGTCGTTGAGTCGGATAGTAGCAGATGGGCTTCAGCGTACTGAAAGAATTACCTCTGATTGGCAAAAAACGTTTATTCATTCGTTTCCAGGCTCCGATATAGATGAAACTGCTGATGCAATCATAGTTGCTGATGCAGCAGGTGCACATAAAACAATTATTCATGCAGATTCGAATGATATTTGTCTGCATATGGATAACATTCTTTACCAGTTTGAGAGTATCTATTGTGGTATCCCGGATAGTGCATGGCGTGTATATAAAGCGCAACGGGAAAATGGGGTCATCGTTTCCCTCGATGGGCATGGCTGTGATGAGATGCTCGGTGGGTATGGACCATATCTGAACGCTGCAATCAGGGATCAGCAGGTTTGGCATCCTAGGTTCTGGCAGCTTTTATCACAGCAAAAAGAGTTGTATGGTGGGCATCTTTCGTGGAACTCTTATTTGAAGACGTTGTTAGGTTCTTGCAAGTGGCAGGTTCCTTTCCGCCGAGTGTTTAAACAGTTAAAGAAAGTTGCTGCAAGAAACAAATCCACAGATTTTTTTTCGGAATACGGAATTTCAATCGAGTTGTATCCAGAAAAGGTTACAAAATTACCGAGGAGCTTTAGTGCTCTTGACAAAGCCTTATATCAGGACTTTCATCATCTGGTGCTTCCCCGGATTTTAAAAAATTTTGATCTTATGTCCATGGCTCATGGGGTAGAGGTACGCATGCCATTTATGGATTACCGGATAGTTAACTTTGTGTTTTCATTGCCTCCTGAAAGTAAAATAGGACAGGGATATACAAAACTTGTTTTACGCAGAGCCATGGAAGGTATTTTGCCGGATCGGATTCGGCTCCGAAAACGAAAGATAGGTTTTAACTCCCCTGTGGTACAATGGTTGCAAAATGAACTGCGTCCTTGGGTTGAAGAGTGCTTGTTTCATTCGAAGTACGAGCATGATCTTCTTGACAAGAAGAAAATGCAGATTTTTTACAAACAAAGAGTTCTTTCACAGGGGCTTCAGTGGAACGAAGCATTAGATTTCTGGAAGTATTTAAATGCATTGAATTTGACTAGGCTTGTTAATCTGGCATAATGGAAGATAACATGTAACCAGCAAAGGGAATTGCTATGTCGAACAGAAAAATATCTATCGCACAGATTGGAGTCGGCTATTGGGGGCCCAACCTTATTCGGAACTTTGTTCAGATAGATGCGGTAAAAGATGTCACCGTCTGTGATTTGGATATTTCCAGGCTGGAAAAGATACAGCGGCAGTATTCAAAGATTAAGATCACGCACTCCTTTGAGGATGTATTGAACGATCCAAGCATAGAGGCTGTCATTGTAGCCATACCCGCCGCCTTGCATTATGAGTTTGCCAAAAGGGCTCTCCAGGCCGACAAGCATGTTCTTGTTGAAAAACCTCTCGCAATGACATCATTAGAGGCTGAAGACTTGATCTCAATAGCAAATGAACGGCGCAAGATCCTTATGACAGGTCATACCTTTCTTTACAATGCCGCGGTGCAAAAAGCGAAGGATTTGATCGATGCGGGAGAACTAGGAGAGGTTTATTATATTCTTGCTCAACGTTTAAATTTGGGGCGTGTCCGTCAAGATGTCAATGCTATGTGGAACTTGGCGCCCCATGACATTTCTATCATTCTATATTGGATGAATGAAGTGCCGACTCACGTGACAGCAAAAGGGCTTGCTTTTTTGCAGGATGGAATTGAGGACGTGGTGTTCATGGATCTCGACTTTCCCTCAGGACGCTCCGCGCATGTCCATGTGAGTTGGTTGCACCCGAGCAAGACGAGGCAGATGATTGTTGTCGGCAGCAAAAAGATGCTTGTTTATAATGATGTTTCTTCTGATGCAAAAATTACAATT
>CAYVIE010000225.1:0-3895 GCA_964451355.1 uncultured Desulfobacteraceae bacterium | reverse complement strand
CACTTTAGCAATGTGCCCCAAGGGTAAAGTATGAAGTTTTGAAAGCAGAAGGTCTTTTTCTAAATATTCTTCCTTGTAGTATCCTGCATCGATTCTGAACCCAGATCGTATCTCAGAAAGCTGAATTATATTGAACACAGCCATCACTCCGTCTCCCAAAAATAAAATCCTTGTTCCTGTGCAAACCGTACAAACGCCTCGGCCACGCAGAGCTGGTCGTCGGGGATCTTGTCCCCATCCACCAGACCCTCCGCCGTAAGGTCATAATTGACCAGATCCTGATCTACCACAAGCTGTCCCTCCTGGGGATGGCCGTCGGGAAACTCTACCAGGCTCCCGTCTTCGTCCATCCTGTATTCGTAATCACCCGAATTGTTCTTGCCGCCGCGCTCACTCACGGCCATGAAGATAGGATAATCAAGACGCTTAGACGCCTCGGCGGCAATCCAGCGCTCTTTCAGAGTGTCGATCAGATCAGGATCAGTCAGGATCAACTCCAGTTTGCCCTTATTGCTGAGCAGTTTGACGGCTGTCTCAGCTTCCGGGATCGCCTTTTCCAGGTATTCAATTTCAGCCTTGTAGGTTCGCTGCTTGATTTTTTGCTTGTCCTTGAGCTTTTTGAGCGCTGCTTTTTGGTCCGCTTTTAAGGGTTTCAGGTGCGCCCGCAGATCGGCCTTGGTGCCTTCCCATTGCCGGGTTATGGCGTCAATCTCCATGCTGTGCTGCTGTTGCAGGGCTTCAACGTCGCTGGCCAAATCCGCAAGCTTTTGTTTCACCTGGATCAATTCCGCCTTGAGGGCGTCGCATTTTCCCTCGGCCTCGCTGATCAGGTCCCCTTGGTTGGGATTGACTTCGGCCGCCATCAGTTGCTCCGGTTCCCCAAGTTCATAGTCGTCCTCGGAGAACGCTGTTTCCGTTTCAGAGCTTTCCGGTACTGCAAACGACTCCGCTATGAGATCCGCTATCTCTTCGGGTATTTTCTCCTCCGGAACATCCGCGAGATACCGATGTTCGGCAATCAGGTCTTTAATCTGCTGATCGTAATCCGGACAAGCCTTGGCCACTTCCTGCTTAATCCGATCGATACGCGCAAGGGCTTTCGCCGTGTATTTCTGAAAGAACAGCACCGAGGTCTTGGTGCCGGTGTGAGGCTTGAAGGTGTTGGGGTGCAGGCCCACAACGGCCAGCAGGCGGGCATTTTTGAGAATCCACTCGCGAATGAAGGCCAGTGATGAATTGTTGAACTTGCCCTGAGGCAGCACGATAGCAGCTCGGCCTCCTGGTTTGAGCATTTTCAAAACTCGCTCGATGAATAGCACGTCGCGCTCTTCCTTGGGGGCCTTGTCCTTGGCGCGATTGAGGGCCGGTTTGGCCAGCTCATAGTGCATCAGCATCTTTCGGTCTTTCATTTCCCCGGCGAAGGGGGGATTGGTGAGGATCACGTAGAATTTCAGATGCTCAAAATATTCCCAAGCATGATCTTCATCCTTGAGCGTTTCGTTTTCTGGTATCTTATTGGCGGTCAGTTTGGCCTGCCGCAACTCGTGCATAAGGGTCTGGCCCGAACCGGTCTCATACCATGTCTTGGGGTCGAGGCTGCTGACATCCGGGCCAAAGATGTTGGTGTGGCCATCACCCGCAATGAGCATGAGGGCGCGTGCTGTTTTGGCAGCGCGGGTTTCAAAATCAACACCCCAAAGATACTTTGACGCGTATTTGAATTTGCGCAACTCCCGCGAATCAACGTCCCGGGCCGGATAGCACCAGTCCATGGCATGCAGCAAAAAACCAGCTGATCCGCAGGCCGGGTCCATGACATATTCGTTTCGCTTGGGGTTGAGCATCCGTACACACATCTCGACGACATGACGGGGGGTGAAAAACTGTCCCTTTTTCTTTTTGGCCTCAGTGGGCAACAGATACTCAAAGGCATCGTCCATGATGCGCAGATTCGAACCCATAAGGCGCACACCTTCGATTCGACCGACACATATTTGAAGGTGGCGCTTCATCAGCTCGATGTCCTCACCGTCCCTGAAAATACCGGGCCACTCTTCACAAGCCTTTTTAAAAAGACCGTTGGTTCGATCATAGGTCAGTTCCGGGTCTGGAACACTCGTCTTGGGGTTGATAACAGCCCGAACTCAACCGTTTTATCTTTCCGTACCTCCTGGGCTTGTTTCTCATCCCAAATTTTGGCAAAAATGAGTTTGAATATCTCGTTGAACTCATCCTTTCCACTATCAGCCAAGACCAGTTCTTCAAGGCCCTGAATGATTTCCTTAAAATTGAATTCTCTTTTCAGTTGCAAAAGGGTCTTCTTTGCTTCAAGGACATCTTTGGGCTCTTGTCCTCGCTTTGGAATATCGAAAAGCGTATTTTCAAATTCCTTCGGGTAAGGTCGATAGAGAATAATGCTGTCGCTGCCGTTGGACCAGACCGCCACCGGTGCGCCCTTGGCATTCATGTAGCTTTTAAGCTGTTCGATACCGTCCTTGCGCTTGGGCTTCTTGCATTCGACGATGATCTTGGGCGTCTCTTTGGCGGTGTCGGTGTAAACGATGATGTCGGCGGCTTTGGTGCCCACTTCGGTGCCGAACTGAACGCTCTGTTCCAGATCGATCTCGTCCGTCTGGTAACCGTATTGGTGGATCAGCTTGTAAACCCAGAGCTGACGGACAATCTCCTCCGGGGCCGATTTGCCGCCTTCTACATGCACCTGGACTTCTTCTTTGCCTGAAGAAAAGGGGACAAAGCTTTTCAGGTAATACTTGGTCTTGCCTGCATCGCGACCGGTTTCAACGGTTTTCTGGTAAATCGAAAGGATTTCGTGAATTGGCTTTCCTATCGTCTCAAATTCGGTAAGTTCGTATTTTATGCCCGGCTCTTTAAATATACGGTCAATGAGTTCCTTGGTCATTTTCATTGTCATCGCTTCTGCTCCGGAACGTTCTTTTTATTCTGTTCATTCGGTAACCGTTATGTTGCATCCTGTCGAATAAGCTCACCGAGAAGATCGCTGCCCCGATCTCCCATGCTGCGAAGTAGTACCTCGATCTGCTTCATCGCCAACGGCGATGGCTTGGATCGGCCATTTTCCCAGCGGTTGATGGTCGGGAAGGTCACTCCGAGCTTGGCAGCAAATTTTTCTTGGGTGAGCCCGGTTTGTTTCCGAAGCTCACGGACCAATCGGGGAATGTCTGCATGACGATTCAATGCTTATCTCCTTTCAGATCTCAAATAGGCCTGAACGAATCGGAATTCATAATATGCGACCCATCAGATGATATATCATACGATAAAGAACGGTAATGTCAAGTGCTTTTGTGTTGCGAGAAATAGTCGTGTTTTCAGAAAATTAGGTCGGATATTTCACGCCCATAAGCGGTTCATTGGTAAGGCATTCAAAGGTGTAACATAGTCTGTCTATTACAACCTATTGATATCGATTTTAATTTTATACATTCTATCAGATTTTGGAGAATTTTTACACACAAATCCACACACACGAGATCGAGCTTTTCCTTTTTCTTTGACAAAAACAAGAGTAAGAAATTAAATAAAGATCATCAGCTAAAAGTCGATTTTTAGGAACTCCAATGAATCCATGGATAAAATATCAGAAATAAACTTCCGATTAGCAGAAGCTGAAAAAGAATTGTCTGAACTTGAAGCAAAAAAAGAACAACTGCTTCAATATATAGATCAATTATGGGAAAAATGGTATCATCTTCTTAATAATGAAATAGATGAACCTACTCCATTGGATTTCTTAATTACAGAAATTTCGTCGGAGCAAGAAAAAATCGCTTTATTCCGTTATCTCTTTCGAGGAAGGGAAGATGTATTTCCGAAGCGGTTTGAAAGCAAGAAAACAAAAAGAAGGGGATATCAG
>CAYVIE010000224.1:0-3923 GCA_964451355.1 uncultured Desulfobacteraceae bacterium | reverse complement strand
CAATTAGGGTTACCGGGCTCCCTGGAGCCTGCACACTGTATCATTACAATCTGCTTGCATTCCCTTATCCTGTCGGGAGCATCTTCTAGTTGAGAATCCAGGTCCAGCTGGGTCATCACATTTTCATGCTCACCAAGGAGATATTCGGACGGTCTGTTTGCAAGAGCACCTATTGCAAGTATGGTCACGCCGTGCTCAATCTTCATATACTGCATTCTCGGCCCGAACTGGATACCGGTGGTAAACCGGCCGGGCATCCCTGAATGGTCAACCACGATAGCCTGTGTCAGCACCTGGATCCTGTCGTGGCCCATGGTCCTTTCCACAAGTCCGTTCACATACGAAGAGACATCACCCCCATCGATAGTCTTTCTGATAGAAGCGGCAAGGCCTCCCAGCCTGTTTGCCCTCTCCACCAGGTATACACGGTGGCCGTCATCTGCCAGCATGAGAGCGGCATTCATTCCGGCCACCCCTCCCCCAACAACCAGCACATTCTGGTTCATTGGCAGGGTATGCTCCACCATGGGATGGCTTTTTTTCACACTCGCAACACCTCCACGCACAAGTGTGCGTGCCTTGCGGGTCGCTTCGGCCGGGCTCTCCATATGAGGCCATGCAACCTGATCCCTCAAGTTGACCATCTCAACCAGATACTTGTTCAAACCAGCCCTTTGGAGCAGATCCTGGAACTTGGTTTCATGGGTCCTTGGAGAACAGCCGCCCACAAGAACCCTGTTCAGATTCTTCTCCTTTATCAATGCCTCAATCCGCTCCATTCCAGCCTTACTGCACCCGTAGCCGACATTTTCCGCAACTGTCACCCCCGGCAGGGATTTAGCATATTCCACAATATCCTTTACATCGATCACACCGCCTATATTGGGTCCGCATTCACAGACAAAAACGCCGATGTTGGGCTCTTCACCTGTGACATCACGTTCGGGAGGGAAATAGCTCTCCTCGCCGCGATCCACAGAAGCAGCCGCAAAATCACTTCCAGCCATTGCAGCTGCCGCACTGGCCTGTATCATGGTCTCAGGGATATCCTTGGGACTTTCAAAAACGCCGCAGACATATATACCGGGACGGGATGTGGCCACTGTGGTAAAGGGCCCTGTTTCCGCAAAACCATGCTCGTTGAGTTGGATCCCAAGGAGCTTGCCGAGTTCTTTGGTATCACCGGGCACCCTGAAGCCGGTTGCAAGTACCACCATGTCAAATGTCTCGGTCTTATGGCGGCTCTCCTCATCCGTGGCATATGTAATGGAAAGATCGCCAGTGGCGGGATCCTGGAATATCGAGTGGGGGCGACTGCGCACCAGCCGAATCCTGTAATCATTCACAGCGCGGGAAAGGTAAAGTTCGTAATCCTTTCCAAAGGTGCGCATATCCATGTAAAATATAGTTGTTTCTATATCTTCAGCAAAACGTTCCTTGGTGATTATAGCTTCCTTCAAAGCATACATGCAGCAGACACTCGAACAGTAAGGCACGTCTGCACGATTTATCCCTCTTGATCCCACGCACTGGATCCACGCGATCTTCCTGGGTCGCTTTCCATCCGAAGGACGCACGAGCATTCCCTGTGTGGGGCCAGAAGCCGACATTATACGCTCATACTCAAGGCCAGTAACAACATTGGGATATTTACCCCCGCCAAAATTATCAAGAACCGAGGGATCAAAAAGCTCCGCCCCTATGCTGAGCACAATTGACGCCACAGGTATCGTAGCAATCCGCGGCTGATCATTGGGAATAATGGCATCGGCCTCACAGACAGCCTGAAGCGCATTGATATCAGTAACCTTCTCCATATCAATGGAAAAGGCATATGGTGTGGCCTGGGGATAACGCATACACGTGGGAGCCCGAGGATCTAACCCCGGGGTAAACCTGACCCACTGGGGAAATCTCTTCAAGCACTCACCACATGCCGTGCATTTTCCAAGATCGATGTATCGGGGCTTTGTTTCAAGAACCACTTCGAAATCCCCTGCCTCGCCACGCACCTCTTTTATGGTCGTCATGGGCATCAATTCTATATGCAATTGCCGGCCGCTTTCTGAAAGGTGTGGGGACAGGGTACACAAATCACAGTTGTTGGTAGGAAAAGTACGATCAAGACGGGTCATAAGACCGCCGATGGAGTAATTCTTGTCTATGAGAACGACATCCCGGCGGGCCTCGGCAAGATCCAGCGCCGCCCGGATGCCGCCCATACCACCACCGACAACCAGAACCCTTCTGGTGCCGGACCCATTTCCGGATTCATTCTCGGATTGATCCGATTGGATGCCGCTTTTTGCTTGCATTTTTAACCGTTAGTCCTCTTATTGGATTTATTCGTTTCATAAATAGCTGTTAAAGTTTTCATGTTCTCACTGCCCAACCAGAAAAAGACCAAAGCAAAACTTTCTGATCTATAAACCGGCCTGATCAAGAATATCCGGAAGCCTGTGCTCCCAACCAAGGGTGGCAATCTTGACTCCTTGTGCAATGGATCTGAACTCCCGGACCATGCCGGCCGCTATCTTGATACATTCGGCTTCCCTGTCAGGGGCTTTCCTGATACGCCTGATCATATCTTCTGTAATCCGCGACCCCGGACTGTTTATTAACATGTAACGCGCCATGCCTACATTCTTTAAAAGGATGACCGTGGCTATAACAGGAACGCCGAGAGGTTTTAATGCTGAGAAAAATTTTTCACAGCACTCCATATCAAAAATCGCGGGGGCCACGATAAATGCCGCTCCCGCATCAACTTTCTTTTTTGCCTGCTCTATTTCTTTTTCCATCCCGGAATCATCGACAAACGACGATATGGAACAACCAGCGCTAATTTCGGGTACCCCCTTCAATTCAAACCCTGCCAGGTCAACACCCTCGGCGAGAGAACGAACTGCGGCAAGAATTCCGATTTCATCCAAATCATTTACTTCTTTTGCACCCCTGTGATCGCAATTTGGAATAGGCTCACCTGCCACCACGATGAAATGGTGGATACCCAGAACATGAGCGGCCAGGATATCTCCTTGCAATGCCATGCGATTCCTGTCACGTCCATAAATGTGAATGACCGGCTCCATGCCCTGCTGCCGTATCAGTCCCCCGCCGGCAAGAGCCCCCATCCGCATTACGCCATTGTCCATATCCGGGATAACCACCGCATCTACCCGTTCCTTCAGGCGCCTTGCTTGGGTGACAAAGTCCGAAATATCCACCCCTTTTGGAGTGGTCATCTCCGCCATAACCACGAATTCGCCTGTTGATAATTTTTGTTCCAATTTCATAATCTTACCTCGTTGTTTAGGGCGGTCATCCTGGAAAAATCACCGCCTTGTCCAGCAACAAAAACGGTAATCCCCTGACAAAATCACCAAGCAATTAAAAGATATTTAGCATTTTGCAGGAACTATAAAAATCATGCCTTAATTAAAAAAACCGACACCTCCCCGAAGACGGGCAGGCCAAGACAACAAAAAAGATTTTATAACAGCACTATCATCTATATTTGTCAAATATTTTCCTTGAGCTTATGCTCAATATTTGAACAAAAAAAAGAGCCATTCAGGATACCAGACATAAGACAGTCCGGCATCCTGGCCGGATTGCAAAGGGAACACAATGGAGCTTATGTATCCATAGCTACAGCTCTTTTCTCCTTGAGCTGCAACAATCTCTCCATCTGGGAAAGGGACGCCAGGTGTGTATAATAGCGGGAAGGTAATTCTTTTTCCGGAATTCAAGGAAATCCGAATCTGACAATGAATTGAGCCTCTGCTAATGGACCACATAGCAGCCGGTGATATTCTGGATACCCTCAGGAGCCCTAACGCGCATGTTCAATGGGGTGAAAAGATTGCGCTGCTTGAACTCGTTGCAGAAATTCTGAGTTACGATTTCCATCTGGTGAAGTT
>CAYVIE010000223.1:0-3983 GCA_964451355.1 uncultured Desulfobacteraceae bacterium | reverse complement strand
AGCCCTCCCCCGTCTCGTAAAAAAGCGTTTTTCGCTTTTTTACGAGATCATCAACGATGAATGACTTGTAAAAAGTCCATCATCCGGCCGGGGGGATGAGAACCATTTACCCCCACGGGTCCGGGGTATTATTTTGACATTGCAAGGTTTATCGGTTATGGCATAATTCATTTTTTGTAAAGGATTCTTTCTGATATATTTTATAGAGATATAAAAATTAAATTTGAATTGACCGCTTGGAAGGGGGATCAATGCCTGGCAATGAAGATGCGCTTACATACAAGGATGCAGGCGTCGATATCGACAAGGCGAACAGGTTTGTTGAATCGATCAAGAAGATTGTGAAATCGACCCCGCGTACAGGAGTAATGGGGGAGATAGGTGGGTTCGGAGGGCTTTACTCGCTCAATATAACTGAATACAAAAAACCGGTTCTGGTTAGCGCAACAGATGGTGTGGGCACAAAACTCAAGATCGCTTTCATGGCGGATAAGCATGACACGGTTGGGATCGACCTTGTGGCCATGTGTGTAAACGATATCGCCGTACAGGGTGCAAAACCTCTTTTTTTCCTTGATTACCTGGCCATGGGCCGTCTTGATACCGGAATCGCGGAAGATGTGATCAAGGGTATAGCTCAAGGATGCAGTATGTCGCAATGTGCTCTAATCGGTGGTGAAACCGCTGAAATGCCCGGGCTGTACGCTGAAAAAGAATATGACCTGGCAGGATTTACCGTTGGAATTGTCGACAATGACAAGATCGTTGACGGCTCGGAAATAAGGGTGGGGCATAAGCTTATCGGCATTGCTTCCTCTGGGCTTCACAGCAATGGGTATTCACTTGTCCGTAAAATCTGTTTCGACAAGCTGAAGCTGGGAATTGATGCATACGTACCGGAGCTTGGCAAGACCCTTGGTGAAGAACTCCTTGTTCCCACAAGAATCTATGTTGAAACTATCCAGCTGATGATGCGTGATTTTCCTGTACACGGGCTTGCGCATATCACAGGAGGGGGAATGGTTGAGAACGTGATCCGGGTTGTACCTGAATCTACGTGTATCAGGCTCGACAAGGGGAGTTGGGACGTTCCCCCGGTTTTTCAATTCCTGAAAAAGGCGGGTAATGTGCCTGATAGTGAGATGGCAAGAACCTTCAATAACGGAATAGGACTTATCGTGGTTGTACCGGAAGAAAAAGCAATCGAGCTTATTGATTTCCTGGCGGGAATGGATGAAAAAGCATATCTCATAGGGGAAATCCTGGCACGGAAGAATCTTGACTCGCCGAGGGTGATATGGTCGGATGCTTCCTGATAGACTTGCCGTAGGTATCGGGTTGAATTCTCAAGATGAAGATACTCGGAATTGAAACATCCTGCGATGAGACCGCAGCCGCTGTGGTCGAGGACGGAATCCGGATACTTTCTTCGATTGTAGCATCCCAGGTAAAGGATCATCATCCTTATGGCGGTGTTGTGCCTGAGTTGGCCTCAAGAAAACATGCGGAAGCTATTGGCTACGTAGTGGAGGCCGCCTTGGAGAAGGCTTCACTTTCCCCCTCTGATCTTGATGCTGTCGCCGTGGTCCAGGGTCCCGGGCTTGCAGGGGCTCTTATGGTTGGATTCAACTTTGCCAAAGCATTCGCATACGCCCTTGGCCTGCCTCTTGTAGCAGTGGATCACCTTGAAGGTCACATTAATTCACTTTTTCTTTGCAACGATCCACCGGGGTTTCCCTTTGTCACCCTCCTTGCGTCAGGCGGGCACACAGGAATATATATTGTTTCCGACTATACTGAAGCAGAATGTATTGGAAGGACAAAAGACGATGCAGCCGGGGAAGCGTTCGACAAGGTTGCAAAGATGATGGGGCTGGGCTATCCGGGCGGCGGGGTGATTTCAGATCTTGCCCGGAAGGGCGACCCCGGAATGATAGGTTTCCCAAGGGCCTACCTGGATAAAAACGGTTTTGATTTCTCGTTTAGCGGACTAAAGACCGCTGTTAAACGTTATCTTGAAACAAATCCTGGTTCTGCTTCCATGCTTCCGGATATAGCCGCCGGTTTCCAGGAGGCTGTTGTGGATGTACTTGTCTACAAGCTGATGCACGCGGTAGATGTTTATGAATGCAGCAGGGTCGCCGTGGTGGGAGGAGTCGCTGCAAATCCGCGGCTCAGGGAAAAGCTCCTTGCGTGTGTGCGTGAAAAAGGTATAAGCCTGCATATTCCGCCCCCTGAACTTTGTGGTGATAATGCAGCTATGGTCGCATCAGCAGGTTACAGGCACATTACAAGACCGGATTTCGAACCCTTGCCTGTAGACGCCGATGTCTATTCCAGGTCGACGCGGCTGGGATGACATGGCCGGGGACACCGGCCCAGGGGTCCATGTCCATACACCTGTCCATGCAATAGATCAATTCCTGCTGTATATCGCGAAAACATACCAAAAGTGATATGCCCGCAGGGCGCCGGGAAAATCCTTGGGCCTGGTTCACCCCGCCCGATTCAGCAGCACTATTTATTTTTTTTCAGCTGGTATCTCCTTACCGCCCTGTTATGTTCGGACAGGGTTTTAGAAAAGACATGTCCTCCCTTTTTGGTGGCCACGAAGTAAAGATAATCCGTTTTTGCCGGGTAAAGAGCAGCATCCAGGGATGAAGCCCCTGGAGAGCATATCGGGCCGGGAGGCAATCCTTTTAACAGATAGGTATTGTACGGACCCGGACGTTTCAGGTCAGCCCTTGTAAGGTTGCCATTGAAATCGTGGATTCCATAAATCACGGTAGGGTCGCATTCGAGGCGCATGTTTCGCTGGAGCCTGTTGTATATGACAGAGGCGATCACAGGGCGCTCGGAATCGATGGCGGTCTCTTTCTCGATAATGGATGCTATAGTCACGATTTCGTGTATGGATTTTCCAAGTTTCCTGGCGCGGTTTTTTTTATCTGATGAAAAAAATATCCAGAACCTTTTTATCATCGCTTTTGTGATATTACGGGCACCATAATCCTTCGGGAAAGAATAAGTGTCAGGAAAAAGGTAGCCTTCTGCTGAATCCGCAGCCAGCCCAAGGCTTGAAAGAAGTCCTTTATCAGTTGCTGCGGCCAGGAAATCCCTGGCCTTGCACAGTCCGGTCTTTTCAAGCCTTTTGGCGATCCTTGCCATTTCAAAACCCTCTGGAATAGTCACTTTGTACAAACAGACCCGGCCGGATGTCAGGATGTCTATGATTTCACGCGGTGTCATAGATCCGTCGAGTTCGTATTCTCCGGCTTTTATCTGTGTCGCAGCGTTTGTGAGTATTCCGAGAAGTTTAAATTTCCATGGGTTTTGTATAATTCTGTTTTTTGCGAGAATGGCTGTAACTTTATCGTAGTTGGATCCAGGCGGAATGGTTACCACTTTCCGTGCCACGTTGTTTTGTGTTACCGGCGTGTTTGCATAATGGCGTATATTTTGTACAAGAAGAAAGGCTGATATTGCGGCGATGATAACCAGTAAAGAGATGATTATCATGGCAGCCTTGAGGATAGAGACAGCCCTGTCGCTTCTGTTTTTTTTCTTCTTTTGCACCGGCCCCCCTGCCGACGAAGTTTTGATTGGCATATGTGCTTAAATATTTATAACTGAACTGCACGGTACGAAATAACTTGCCTTCCCCGAAACAAGCTTTTCCAGTAATGAATTTTTTATAGAAATTTTTTATAAAAATTTATGATGTCCTGCTTAGCATTCATGCAGGTTTATCATCCAACCAGGTTTAACCTTTGCGCATCTGTTTTTCTTGCGTGCGTATTTCACACACACCGACGTCGGTGTGTGAAACAAGTTCCGATTTTCCGATTATATTTTGAGCATGCCCTGCTTTATGCAGCCTCGCAACGTGTATCCGGGTTGAATATTATCGTTATTGGCGGCATGAATAGCCGAAGCGGGCGGGGGTAAACCCCGCCCCTACGTTTTGTTTTGGGTGTTGGTGC
>CAYVIE010000222.1:0-4030 GCA_964451355.1 uncultured Desulfobacteraceae bacterium | reverse complement strand
TTTGAGGATCCGGATATGGCGTACCGTGACCTTAATAAGGTGGGCGCCCATCTGATTCGGAATAGATCCTTCAAATCCAATTATTTTTGTACCGTGACCTTAATAAGGTGGGCGCCCATCTGATCTGGATTTCTTAATGTCTCCGCTTACTCTGGATGTACCGTGACCTTAATAAGGTGGGCGCCCATCTGATTTCACAAATGGGAGTTTATAGTCCCCATTCCACAAGTACCGTGACCTTAATAAGGTGGGCGCCCATCTGATTCCGTTTTCAAGGCCAACCAGTCAAATATGTACGGAGTACCGTGACCTTAATAAGGTGGGCGCCCATCTGATAATCTAAGATTTATGGTTCCGAAATAATTTATAGTACCGTGACCTTAATAAGGTGGGCGCCCATCTGATTTATAAAAAAAGAAATCGAAGCTGAAGAGTCTTTTGTACCGTGACCTTAATAAGGTGGGCGCCCATCTGATTCCTTTCCAATACATAATAAAATGACCACAACCCACCTATAATTCAAGAAAAAAATCTTTTTCCGCCTAACGGCCACCCCTGCCTCTGTCACTGATTTGCTATTCATAACTACTCGAAATTGTATAAAATAAGCTAAGTTTTAACATCCAGTGGCACCCATCTGTGCCAGCATTAGCTTTGCTATCCATAGCATCTACCGCAGGTCTATGACAAAATCCATGATAAAATCCATGCTAATGAGTTATCAAGATATTCAGAAGCCGGCGAAGATTCGATTGCGCAATCATCCCACTGAAAGTACACTGCTTCCGGCATTATGAATGGAATTACATATACTGATAAACGTGCTGTAACCAACCCGCACCCTTATCAATTTCTCATTAAGACATAGGCCCATATAAGTTGGTATTGATCTAAGCGGGACATTGCTTACCATATAAATACTATAATACTTCGGATAAGATACAATATGGCTGGCATCAAATACGTTGAACTCGTAAAGTTTCCGTTAGTTATAAGCAATGATAATTATGACTATCCACTTCATTGATTACCTCAAGAATCTTTGTTATAAGACACCTGATCATGGCCCTCAATCGATTGGAGCCCGCACCCGGTGATGCAGCATTATGGCACACCCATTCATGAAAAAATATATTACGTCCTCTTTTTGTCAGACGGCAGCCGTCCTGTTTGTTAATGACGAAATCTTTTCGTGTAAATTTTTCGGTAAGAAGCCGAATGGCAAAAGCATCCATTATTGGTCGAAGGGGTTCTAACACATCAAGAGTAAAAGCCTCTTTGTGCGCCTCGTTTGCATGCAGAAAGCCCACAGCTGGGTCCAATCCAGCGATTAAAATTTCCCGACGCACCTCGGAGGCCGCCATGGTATATGAAAGAGAAAGCAAGGAATTGAGCGGATCTTGAGGCGGACGCCGATTCCTTCCAGAAAAGCCCCATTTTTTATCCATGATCTTTGCGATAGTCCTGAAATATAAAGCAGCAGCCGCACCTTCCAACCCCATCAGTGGGCTACGATCCTTCATGCCCTTCACCCGAAGTACCAGCCGCTCAAGCCGAAAGATCGCCTCCTTTATTCCCTCATGCTGGGCTTGTATTTCCTTCAACAGCTGTACCTGTCTCAATATTTTTTCCCTGATCAAAAAATGACACACCTTCATACGCCAAATTTTATCAGAAGCTACCCGCAGCTGTGATGTTCGAATCCGTACAGTGGATGCAAGCCATGGCCCGATATGGACTGCGGTGCCACTTCCTCTCCCAGGCAGGAGTAGCGCCGGGATATTCTGAGCCGCCAATGCCCGCCAAACATCGCAGGAAACCGTGGGGCGCCCGATCACGACAACCCGTTCTATTGATTTGACAGGAAACCGTTGCGGGGGACCATCTGGCCGGTTAACGCGTAGAGCTCCTCCATCAATTGAAACCGATAATTCTTTTCTGTCAAGCACAACCGTAAGTTTAGACATATAATTAACCCTCATGAATTAAATGGTGACAGCAAGAAGGAACTCAAGGAATTTGCCCCAGATAAACCAGCGGAAGGCCGGACAGGGGATTTGGCCCGGCCGTCCAGAGATCTGCTGGCGTTTTGATCGGATAAGCCTTTAAATCATCCTCCCTGAGGTGCATATGTACAGCAAGGCGATCCAAAAGAGCTCCCATCTCTTGTTGGGTACCATTTATCAGGAAGACTGATTTTTGAACGGTGATGCCCTCGCTCCTGATCAATCGATGAATTCTTGAAAGCCGCCGAGGGCAAGCAATATCATAAGCCACAAGATACCAACCCTTTCGCTTCATGCCAAATTAACCCACCACCCATAAATTTTTTCTTAAAGTATTCCTTGCAATACCCCGGCAAAGCATTTCACGCTGAGGTTCCAGCCACGCCAGCAAAAGAAGGTCTGTTTCCGGATCAATCCATTCCACCAATTGAAGAAATATTTCTTCGGCCTCTCTTATCGTCAACCAGCATTCATGTACGGATTTCTGTCCGTCGATTCTCCATTCCTTCAGAATCCTCAAAACCCTGTTCCTTGATTTTCGATCAGCAATATCGTAAGCGATAACAACAGCTTTTCGAACACTCATTGACTTTCCCCACTTGAACTTACCATGAAATACTCATTCAGGCTGTGTCGTAACACTTTCCTGTCTTAATACCCGTATTGTCCTTACTTAACACCCGCAGATAGTTTTAACTGATCATAAAAACTTGTGAGTCCATCACTCATGGCCGGAGGAAAAAGCCGAAGGAAAGTCTCTCATTCTATTTGAACCAGCCTGCAAAATTCTTATTATATACGCCATGTTGAATCCTAACAGATCTCCACTTCGACTTGGATTCTATCTTCTGGCCCAGAAATGAAAGTCCCTGGCTGATATGAAATATCTTGGTTTTGCGGAGATTGAGCTCTAACCCAAGCCTTTGAAGTGACATTTTCAAAAACTCATAAACTGAGCATATCCCTTGCCGGGTCATGGCCATAATGAAGAGATTATCCGCATACCTTACAAACGGAATTCCCTTACGGGAGAGTACATTATCTAGCTGTGTGAGATAAAGGTTACACAAAAAAGGCGAAATAACAGCCCCCTGGGGTATCCCCCGCCGACCACCAAAAACATCCCACCCGCCTGAAACCGAACTCCTGATCCATTTTTGAATGTATATTTGTGATAGTTCATCTTGGACCAATCTGGCGACCAATTCAAAAAGTCTAGTATGAGGTACTTGATCAAAACAATCCATGATATCTGCTGATAATGCCCAATCACACCCATTAAAGATAAAATCTTGAATCCGCTCGATTACTTGGTCAATGCTTCTCCCTGGACGATAGGCATAGCTGTTGGGGTGGAAGCATTTTTCCCCAAGCGGTTCAATGACCCAAAGAACAGCCCGCTGCGCAACCTTGTCTCTCAGCGTCTGAGCGGTAATCAACCTCCTCGTGTTATCCCCCTTGTTCACAAAAAAGCTGCGAACCGGATCCGGCATGTAAGTGCCATTTCGCATTTCTTCTGCAAGGGTCATCATGTGGAAAATAATCTGTTTTTCCATTTCCTGACGTGAAATCCCAGGCCGCCAAACCGTATTGTCTCTTCTGAATTTCCGCCAGGATCTATCCAGAACTTTTGGGGATGTCGCTTTTTCTATAATCCATGACATATTATTGCTCCTATCTTTGCGAATACCTTGCCTTACAAAATTCTCAGACTTCCCGATTCTATCCATCAATTTTTTAGTAAATATTCAAAATAAAAGAACTATCCAATACCTGCGGATAGGATTTTAAAGAAAGGCGGGTGCCCAGACGGACCTGATATCTGTAATACCTTAATACCTTTAATATCATTCTTAATGATCAAATGCTGTTAGGATGTTTTCAACCCATTAGTAGCCATTCAGGTACAGCTTGTGACAACTTTTTTACTTTTACTTATTATCATTTATACAGGCGATGCCTCAGTTATATCTACTTATGCTCCGCTTCCGCCGCCCGGATGTCCTGCCCACCAAAAAATAAAA
>CAYVIE010000221.1:0-4117 GCA_964451355.1 uncultured Desulfobacteraceae bacterium | reverse complement strand
TGATTCCTCTGCAAATATCACCGCATCACGATAATAACCGAACAAATATGACAGCATGGTCTTATGCAAGTAAACATCGAAAATTGCGGTTCTGTCGTTCGCTTCCAGATGTTTTGGCAACATCTTCTCTTCATCGTAGACATCACCGCAAAGACGATTTTCTCCTTCGGTCTTACGAAGATTCAGAAGTGATTGGTGCCATATCTGCTGGAAATTATAAGCTGTTTCCTGGTGGAGCCGCCGTATCGCTGCAGAATACGCATTCATGCTCCTTTCAAGTGAGCCGAGATTTTTTCCGATACAAAAAGAGTTGCAACAATGTATATGGACCGCATAGGCTGCATATTCCAGATCACCGGTTTCCAAACCTATCTGGTATGCTTCTAACAGCGGACGCAACGTGTTTTTGGCATGATCCTTCCAGTGGCGTATCTGTGAATTATAAATAAGACGTATCTTGGCTTCATACTCCCTTGCATCCAAAAGACGGGTCAATTTCAAGGCGATATCGGCATACCGGAGGCCAGACCTGAAATTCATGGTAATCCCACATTCTATAAGACCCAAGACCATGAATGCCACCGGAGTTTCCAGGGCGTTTCCGTATTTCAGCGAGAGCTTGATCTGCTCGGATACAATCAGTGGAAGAAGCTTGGGAACAGCGAAAAACGCTGGTGCCGATGTTACCATCAGCAGGCGCATTGCGGCTACAGCCTTGGGATTCTCCATAGCAGGCCGCCTCAAGATATCTTTTTCCTTCTTTCCAGCAAGCCTGAGCTTGAGGCGCACCAGTCCTAAGACCACCCTTATGACGCCCGGACGGAGCGGAAGATGAATCCCGAGCTGTTTTAGTATGTAAACAGCGGTTCGCAAGGCGTCCATAAGCCTGTTTTGAGCAATCAGGCTGGAAATCCTGACCTCATAACAAGGTACCTTGTGGAGGACGTTCCTGGCGTTCCTGAAAACAATCTCCGCATAATAATCAAGATTGGAAAAATCGGATGTAAGATAGGCCGCATCAGCAGCTTCTGTAAAAAGCTGTAAAGAAAGGTCATAGTCATGCTTGAATGGTTTTTCCGGAAGCAGACCGATCCCGGTTTTGAAGTAATGGAAGGCCGACTCGAAGGCGGCCGAGGCCTTGGCCTTTTTGCCCGCCTCGAGGTTCAGCAGGGCAAGCCTCATCCTTTGTTCCTGTGATACTAACCTGTCCTGCGCAGCATTTAAATGATTCGTAGTCTCAAAAAGCGGACCTGATTCCGGCAGGTCATACTTTTTCAGTAGATAAAGGCCGGCCGCAAAATGAATCCGCTTTTTCTCATGTGCCGGGACAAGCGCATATGCGGCCTGGTGAATACGATCATGGGCAAACGCATACGTAACATCCTGTTCGGTCTTTGTATCGGGGTCATATTTGTTCTTTTCGTCAACAACAGGAATTATCAACCCTTCCCGGACGGCCGCAAGAATATGAAAATCGATCTCTGACGGTGTAATCGAAAGGATAGAACATAATGGTTCGATGCTGAATCGGGAGCCAAGACAAGAGGCCGCTTTAACAATCGATGCTGTTTTATCAGGAAGGCGCAAAATCTTATCAACCAGAAAATCCACCACATTATCGGTAACCTTGACACTTTGAGCCGACTCTGTATCCCAGTCCCAGCGGCGAAACAATGAATCAAAAAAAATTATCCCTTTCTCGTGTAAATGCCATAAAAACTGCTTAAGAAAAAAAGGATTCCCCCTGGTCTTATCCTTGCAGATCTTTGCCAAATCATCCACCTGCTTAGCGGCTGTACCAAATATATCAGCCAGCATTGCCCGCACATTCTTTTCAGACAACGATGAAAGAGAAATTTCCTCGATATCCACAGATCCTTTCAGGGATTCAAGCATGCCGGCAACCGGATGAGCTGATCCAACTTCGTTTTGCCTGTAAGCCACGATTATCATGAGATGATTTTCAACAGCGCCCTTCATCAATGATTCTAAAAGTCTTAGCGACGACAAGTCTGCCCATTGCATATTGTCGAGAAAAATCACCAGGGGATGATCCATTTCAGCGAAAACACCGATAAATGACTGGAATACCTGTTGAAACCTGTTTCTTGATTCAAGCGAGGAAAGCTCCGGCACATCTGAAGGATTCCCGATAAGAATTTCCAATTCCTTTATTACGTCTGAAATAAGCTTTGCATTCGGATCAAGTGCCCTTATGATATTATTTTTCCACGTTCTTTGGTTTTCAGGGTCGCCGGAGAGAATCCTGAGAATCTCTCTGCGGAAGCCGTCTATCAACGGAGCGTAAGGAGTATCCCTGTTAAATGGATCGAACTTGCCGTGGACTATCCTCCCTCCCCTGTCCGCCATTGGTTTCAGAACTTCATGAACAAGGCGTGTTTTACCCGCCCCTGCTTCTCCCTTGATTACAATGAATTCCCTCCCTCCTTTACAAACCCTGTCGAACGCAGAAAGCAGGGTCTCGATTTCACTGTTTCTGCCATACAGGCGGCCCGGTATCCGGAAATGCGTAACAGCATCATGTGCACCGGGTATGATTGACGGTATATGACCGGATTCAAGGTAACAAGAAAGGCATGATTCAAGATCCTGTTTTATGCCATATGCGCTCTGATACCTTTCTTCGGGATTTTTTTCTATCATACGGTGTACAATGCGGGCCAGCCCCTCAGGAACACCGGGATTAACACGATTTAACAAAATCGGCTTTCTTGCTATGTGCGCATGAACCATTGCCATGGGATCAGACGCTTCAAAGGGCAGTCTGCCGGAAAGGAGTTCATAGAAGGTTATACCAAGAGAATAGATATCACTGCGATGATCTACGGTTCTGGTTATCCTGCCGGTCATCTCCGGAGCTGAATAAGCATAAGCTTCCGGGGCAACGACAGGGAAATCCGCATCCTGGTACTCTGCCTGGAAGTTTGAGGCTGAATCGAAATCTATTATCTTGACCTGGCCGGTTTGAGGGTTCCAGACAATATTCCGGGGGCATATATCACAATGGATTATTCTTTTTGTATGGATAAATTCCAGCCCTTCTGCAATACGTATAAAAAGGGTCAGAAGCTTATCCATTGATATTGCAGTAAAGGAAAACGAACGATCCAGTGATTCCCCCCCGAAATCTTCCAGGATAACAGCGGCTCTGTTCTCCCAATGAATCATCCCCAGGGTTCTTATTACCGAAAAGGATCCCAATTCGGAAAGAAGCGAATATTCTTTTTGAAGGCGTAAGCGGCTTGAAAGCCCCGGGTAAGGATTGCGAAAGGTTTTCAATACGACCGGTAGGTTATCGGTGGTGCGGCGCGAACGTAAAACCAGAAAACGCTTTCCTTCATATATGGTTCGCACCGATTCGTGATCCGGTATCTGAAGCATGTTATTTTCCGCTGAATTACCGTGAAAATTCACGTGCCTGATGGGACAAGCGGCAACTTTTCATAATAAGGGGAGATTTTAATCAGATACTTTGCAGATTGCTATGCCTGTGGCCTTAACATAATAAACAGACTTGCCATACTATTATAGACAATGCCAAATTATAGACAATGCCAAACAAAATAAATCAGCTTAGTCATGACGGCTCCGTAAATTTTCATGATTAGCAGCAATCACCCCCGGGCATGAAAAGAGGCCTGTCCCTCTCCCCGGTCCCGGAGGTGTTTTCACGGTAAAAGCGTTTTCGCTTTTTTACGAGATCATCATGAATAGTGATACTCCGGAACAATAGATCTGTGACAAACAATTAGAACTTTTTTTTGATAATCGTTATATTATTAAGGTGTTGTGAAATAAACGCAGCCGGGGGTTTTTCCTCTTTAAACATCAGCCGCCCTTCGGGGTATTTTCCTGCACGCCATTTTGTTTCGCCGGCAACCTTTCAATATAGTTTACTATTACCAATGGGTTGCCTTCGCGAATCTGACATACGAAAAAATGCTCATGGATTCTATGATACGTTGACAAGCAGAAATCCTTAAATACTATAAAGTTTATATTCCGGGCAAAGAATGTGTCAAGGTGTTTTGCGTAATTCCTGGGTCTGTGTTCCAGCCTCCGCCAGCCAGGAAACCAGGAAACCATCAAAGAAAAG
>CAYVIE010000220.1:0-4128 GCA_964451355.1 uncultured Desulfobacteraceae bacterium | reverse complement strand
TTCTACAAATCAGCTTTTAGAATCTCTATCTCGGAACCCTTTTTCCCGATTATGATTCCTGGTCTGGCAGCATGGATTCTTATCTTGATACGCTTTGAAGATCTTTCGATCTCTATCTTGGAGACGCCGGCATTATAAAGGCGCTTCTTTAAGAATTCGCGTATCTTGTAATCTTCGTAAACAAACCTTGGATACTCCTTCTGGGCGAACCATCTGGATAACCAGGTCTTGTTTATTCCGAGACGCAGGCCTATGGGATTGACTTTCTGTCCCAAATTATCCTCCTTGAAAAGAGCTTTATTCCATTTCGTCCAAAACCACGGTCACGTGGCTCATCCGCTTCAGAATGCGACATGCCCTGCCCCTTGCCCGGGGACGAAACCGCTTCAGGCTAGGGCCGTGTTCGACAATTATATTGGAAATAAAAAGGTTATCTATGTCCAGGTCAGCCTGGTCCGCGTTCGCCACAGCGGATTGGACAACCTTGGAAAGCATACGAGCTGCTTTCTGGGGCATGAATTTAAGGGTATCAAGACCTGCCTCCACAGGCATACCCTTTACTACACCGGCTACCTTGCGGACCTTAAAAGGTGATATTCGCAAGTACTTGGCTTTTGCCCTGACCCCTGTGTTTGTAGAATAAGTCTCCATAACTACTTCACCTTGCTCTTCTTGTCACCGGCATGGCCGTAAAATGTACGTGTGGGAGAAAATTCGCCAAGCTTATGGCCCACCATGTTTTCCGTTATGAAAACCGGTATGAACTTCCTGCCGTTATGAACTGATATCGTCAGCCCGACCATCTCAGGTATTATAGTGGAACGACGGGACCAGGTCTTGATGACCTTAGAACTCCGTGCCGCCTGAGCCGCCTCGACTTTTGCCAGCAGCTTGGGATCGACATAGGGTCCTTTTTTCAACGATCTAGGCATTTAAAAAGCTCCTTGTTATCTTGGAATCTTTTCTTCACGAATCAAATGTTAAAGATACCTTTTCTACCGCCTCTTTTTCTGGCGCTTGGTCACTATCAACCGGTCACTCGGTTTCTTTTTATCCCTCGTCTTGTAACCCTTGGTCGGTTTTCCCCATGGAGTACATGGATGGCGTCCTCCTGATGAACGACCTTCACCTCCGCCCATGGGATGATCAATGGGATTCATGGCTACACCCCTGACATGTGGGCGCCTGCCAAGATATCTTGTCCGCCCTGCCTTGCCGAGGGAAATATTTGCATGATCCACATTTCCAACCTGACCTATGGTCGCTTTACAGTCGATAAGAACCATACGGACCTCGCCCGAGGGCATTTTCAAGGTCGCATATTTTCCCTCTTTCGCCATCAACTGAGCATATGCACCCGCGCTTCTTACAAGCTGTCCGCCTTTTCCTCTCTGTAGCTCAATATTATGTACATACGTACCCAGAGGTATATTGGCCAATGGGAGACAATTGCCAGGACGTATATCCACTTCGGTTCCCGACATTACAGTATCGCCGACCGAAAGTTTGGCCGGGGCCAGGATATATCTTTTTTCGCCATCAGCATAATTTAGAAGAGCGATACGGGCGGACCTGTTCGGGTCATATTCAATGGCCGCCACTTTAGCTGGTATATTATCCTTGTCGCGCTTGAAATCTATTATACGATACTTGCGCTTTGCCCCGCCACCCCGATGCCTCGTGGTTATTCGTCCGTAAACATTTCTCCCTCCGCTCTTCTTCAAGGGAGTCGTAAGGCTCTTTTCCGGCTCAGTCTTTGTAATTTCTTCGAATGTCGAGTATGTCTGAAAGCGACGCCCGCTTGATGTGGGCTTTACCTTTTTAATCCCCATTTCGTCCCCCGATTATACGCCTTCAAAGTATTCTATACGGCTGCCAGGTGCCAGGGTCACAATGGCTTTTTTCCATCTTCTTGTTTTGCCAACATAACGGCCTCTCCGGCGTGTCTTGCCTCTTACGTGCATTGTATTTACGCTTTTCACCCTGACATTGAAAAGTTTCTCCACAGCCTTCTTTATTTCAACACGATTTGCATCAGGAGCCACCTCAAAACTAACCTGGTTGTTTTTCTCCCTTTGCAGATTGGATTTTTCAGTTTCAACCGGGCCGATTATTATCCTGTGCTCCCTCATTATGACAACCTCCCCTCGATCCTGGAAACAGAGGCCTCGAGTAAGACCAAGGTCTTGTGATTCAAAATATCATAGACATTCAGCCCATCTACGCGCAGCACCTTGGCTCCCGGGATATTTCTGACTGAAAGTTCAACAGTTTCATCCTTTTGGGGAATGAGAATCAATGGTTTTTCAAGCTGCAATTTCTTCAAGATCGAAGCCGCTTCCTTTGTCTTTATCCCTGAGAGAGGGAACTCATTAAGGACAACAAGCTCATTGTCGCGTAACTTGGAAGACATGGCCATTTTCAAGGCGAGCTTCCTTTTCTTCTTGGGAACAGTGTAGGAGAAGTCCCTCGGCTTAGGACCAAACACAACACCGCCACCCCTCAGCAACGGGCTTTTGATATCACCCCTCCGGGCCTGCCCCGTACCTTTCTGTCGGAAGAGCTTCCTCGTGCTTCCCTTGATCTCGGAACGTCTTTTGGTTGAAGCGGTCCCTCTCCTGCGTTTTGCCATCTGCATGCATACCACTTCATGAAGGACCTCGGGTTTGACCGGTATATTGAATATTGAATCCGGAAGATCCAATTCCGAGACTTTCTCATTATTTATGTTTATGACATCCACTATCGCCATTTTTCCCCTCATAAGAACGTGTCTTGCATCCCCCGGTACGGTTTTAATATCAGAAAAATCTATCTTATCAAAAGCACCGGTCCATTAATCATGATGTATTTATTTTCTGATATACTTATTTTTTCTTTTTCCCGTTAATCTTTGGCCTTCTGATTTCTATGGTCCCGTTAACCGGACCGGGCACAGCCCCTTTTAAAAAAATCAGGTTCTCCTCGGGACGTATATCCACTACTTCAAGATTCCTCACGGTTTTTCGTTCATTCCCATACCTTCCGGGCATTTTTTTGCCCTTGAAAACCTTTGCAGGCCAGGCGCATTGCCCTATGGAACCGGGAATTCTGTAACATCTGCTCCCATGGGTTCTGCGGCCCAAAGCAAAACCGTGGCGCTTGGTGACGCCTGAAAACCCCCTGCCCTTTGAGCGACCGGACACGTCAACACGGTCACCCACGGAAAAAATATCCAAAGTGATCTCCTGGCCGGGGTTGAAGTCATCGGGGTTGTCCACCCTGAATTCGCGAAGAACCGAAAAACACCGCCCTCCGCTTTTTTCAAAATGTCCTTTCAGGGGCTTATTCACCCGGTTAGGTTTCTTTTCTCCGAAACCAAGCTGAAGAGCGTCATAACCATCATTACCACGGGTCTTGACTTGAGTCACAACGCATGGCCCCGCCTGTATCACTGTAACAGGCACATAGCGCCCGTCACTCATGAACAGGCTGATCATTCCCAGCTTTTTACCCAATATCCCAGTACTCATGATCTTCACCCAATATTATATAAAATCCGCTTCAAGCATCTGATATAAAATTATGACTCAGGATGCATCGAATCCTGGTTTAAACGATTCGACCTCAGCGTCTATACATTCCCCGGTTACAGTGATCAGTCAGCCGGTTTATTACGGGAATCAGCGGCTATAATATCCCTGAATACCGCCCTCAAACAAAACAGATCCCCAAGCTTTTCAACTTAGATTGCTTGGGGAGCCTGCAATACTACAACTTTATATCCACATCCACACCAGGGGACAGATCCAGCTTCATCAATGCGTCCACAGTCTGCTGTGTTGGATCAAGTATATCCAGCAACCTTTTATGGGTCCGCACCTCGAACTGCTCCCTGGATTTCTTGTCGATATGGGGAGACCTAAGCACGGTGTACTTGCTAATCCGTGTTGGAAGGGGAATAGGCCCTATTACACGAGCACCCGTTTTCCTGGCGGTATCTGCAATATCTCTCACAGACTGGTCGAGCAGCTTATGATCATATGCCCTGAGGCGTATCCGAATCTTTGTACTAACCATATCAAAGCACCTCGACTATTCTATGATCTCGCTGACGACACCGGCGCCCACGGTACGACCGCCCTCGCG
>CAYVIE010000219.1:0-4155 GCA_964451355.1 uncultured Desulfobacteraceae bacterium | reverse complement strand
GGATTTTGAGAAGCAAAAACTGTAAGTCACGTAAAATTACGCTGAATAGTTACACGCCTGGAGCATAAAAAACCAAAATATCAACAATTGTCCAAGGCCTCTATGGCTTCGCCGGCCACGTATAGGGAGCCTGCTATGCACACCAAATCATTGTTGGACGAAACAGATATCGCTTTTTTTATCGCATCCTCCACGTCCATTATAATTTCAGCTGATGGATTTTTCCGGTTACTTTTGATGTAATCGAGCAGGATTTCCGGATCAAGGCCCCTGTCAATCTTTGCTCGGGTCAGGATTACGTGCCGGCACAATGGAAGGAGCAGGGCAAGGATCTGCTCGTAGGCCTTGTCGTCAAGAACCCCTATGACGAGGATGGTCTTTTCCGGTGTGGCGTTTTGTTCGAGGTATTGCGCGAGTTGTTTTGCTGCCGCCGGATTATGGGAACCGTCTATCAGTATGTCGGGTTCGCCTCTTCTTAGCTCGAGCCTGCCCGGCCAGCGTGCGTCCATGAGACCCTTTGCAATATCCTCGTTGCTAACAGGATTGCCCAGCAGCCCGATGGCCTCAATGGCTGCTATCGCAAGTGCCGCATTTCCAGGCTGGTGTTCTCCGGCGAGACTGCATGAAAGCCGGTTAAACCTGCTTTCCAATCCGGAGTAATCAAAGGATCCGTCCCGGTTAATCCTGATATCAAAATCTCTTCCAAGGCGGAAAAGAGGCGAGTTTTCCCTTTTTGCCTTTGCTTCTACTTCCAAAAATGCTTCTTTTTCGTTGATTCCTGTGATCACGGGTTTTTGGGGTTTTATTATACCGGCTTTTTCAAAAGCGATTTTTCCTATGGTGTCTCCCAGGTATTCCCTGTGTTCAAGTGATATATTGGTGATTATAGAGACAACAGGATTTAAAATGTTGGTTGCATCAAGCCTTCCACCCATGCCTGTTTCTATGACAGCCCAGTTTACCCCGGCTTTTCCAAAAAGATGAAATGCCATTGCCGTGGTATATTCAAAGAAAGTGGGGCTCCTGTCAAGGCCAGTTGCAGCATCCTTTACCGCTTTGTATGATTCGACCACGTCAGCATCGGTAATCTCTCTCTCGTTTATTCTTACTCGTTCATTGAATCTAATGAGATGCGGAGAGGTATACATTCCGGTCTTGACGCCTGATTTGCAAAGTATCGAGGAAAGGTATGCCGCGACTGATCCCTTGCCATTTGTCCCTGCGATATGAATGGATTTAAATTTTTCATGAGGATTGCCAAGTCTTTTTAATATCGTACCGATTACATCCAGCCCCAGTTTTATCCCGAAGCGGTGCAGGGCGAACATTTCCCTCAGGCAAGCTTCATAAGCTGTTTTCATTCTAAAAAAACTCCCGCCATAATTTTTTCATGGGTTGAACATGCAGATCTGTAAACTTGAAATTGTTATGAGCTGTCCATCCACTGATCAATGGATCAGAACCGTTGTTTCATAATATCTGACATAAGATTTATTTGTAACAAAAACCTGGATCCATGAGCCTTTCCCGTATTCCAGGTATGATAAGGTAAGCATTAGATGATAATAAACAATTCAGACAGGAAAGTTATCATTTCCGGTTACGGATCAAGATTTACTGCAAAATGTAAGAAAGCCCGGCAGGCAAAAAGGACTGCCGGGCTTTCTATGTATTCAGTAATGGATTATACGGGAAGCAGAAAGGTAATTGTTGCAAATATCGCCTATGAATTACCTCTTGTAGCGCCCTTTTTTCCTGGCTTCAGCAAGCCGGATGCGGCGCAGGGATTCCCTTTTTTTCCGTCTCCGGTACTCGGTGGGCTTCTCGTAGTATTTTTTTAAGCGTAGCCGCTTGAAGAGCCCGTCGTTCTGAATTTTCTTTTTGAGTACACGGATGGCTCGTTCGAGATCGTTGTTTTCGACTTTGACCGCAATCTCCTTCAAACCTTTTTCACCCCTTTTCTAATGGATTTTTTTATGTGAAGCTAAAGTGTCAACGTTCCTATATATGTTACCTGCGTTTGTGTCAAGTATGGAATCAATCTCCAGGCCCGTATACAACACATACGGGATAATATTTCATTAAAGCTTGGAGATGAGTTCCTCTGTCACTTCTTTGACACTGGCCTTGCCGTCCAAGGTGATATATTTCATATCAGGATCATTTTCAGCTAACTCCTTGAAGTAGTATGCAGCGGCCAGGGTGCCGTTTTCCGTGTCATAATAGATGGAGTGTCGTTTATCTATGGCGGCCTCGTCCTGGTCGTCCGAGCGGGCTGAAAGGGCTCCACCGCATACACGGCATTTACCATCTACAGGTTTGATAGCGTCAATGAAGATATTGTTGGGATGATTGTTGTCGTTTTCACAAAGCCTCCGGCCCATTATCCTGTTTTTGGCTATCTCCCTGTCCAGGACGATTTCTATGACATAATCCAACTTCATTCCCGCTTCTTTGAGGGCTTCATGCAGTTTTATCGCCTGGTTCTTGTTCCTGGGAAAACCGTCCAGCAGCCATCCCTTTTGGCAGTCATCTTGCTTCAGGCGGTTCAGGATCATGGGGATGGTGATTTCGTCCGGCACGAGTTCACCTTTTTCTATATACTCCTTAGCTTTTTTCCCTAGTTCGGTTCCTTTTGAGATATTTTCCCTGAAGATTGCGCCTGATTCTATATGGGCGAGATCGTACTTTTTCTTTAATATTGCGCCTTGGGTTCCTTTACCGCTGCCGTTGGGACCGAAGATGAGAATGTTCATTACCCTGTTCCTCCTGTTGAAAGATTTAAAAATTATATTGCTTATTCTATGAACTTCTGGTCAAGCCAGGATAAATTTGTGACCCGTGCGTTTTGATGTTAAATGTTACATGTTGAAAAATAATAATTCATCGGGAAAAATCTTTCATGAATAACGGCAAAATGTTTTTTTAATATAAAATAAAAATATTACTTATAGAAACAGATAAACTGAATTGTCAATAATCTTGTTTGATATTTAAATTTGCCTGGCGCGTGAAAGAAACATGATAGACCTTGGTGGATGCAGGCCGGCTTGATATTATGAATAATGGTCATGTTTGTGCGCGGAATGGAAAACGTAGAACAGGATACAGTAATTCAAAGCACGTGGGCCAGGATAAAGATTCCAATCATGGCAAACCCGATGGTGATCTTAGCCGCTGTGCCGAGGAGAAGCCCGATCCATACGCCTATGCCCGCGCGTCCCGCAGACGCTATATCTTTTTGCGCCATGAGTTGGCCTGCGACAGCTCCTATGAATGGGCCTATAATCACCCCCGGCAGTCCGAAAAAAAGCCCTATGATTGAGCCGATCATTGCTCCGGCAACCGCGTGCCTGTCTGCGCCAAACCGCCTGGCACCCAGCGCGCCCGCAGCAAGGTCGCAAGCAATGGATGCCAAAAAGAGCAAGATCAGGACGCTTATAGTCATAAAGCCCGCATAGGCGAATCCTTCCGCCCACGCCGCGGTAATTAAGCCGGCAAGGATAAGTCCCGTGCCGGGGAGGACGGGGACCACAAGCCCTGCCAGCCCGGCCACTACCAGTATAATCGCTGCAATCCAGAGAAACAGGGTGAATATATCCATATTGACCGATAGAAGTATTTAGTCATTGCAAAGCATCTGGTATAATCTCTCACTCAGAAATATTATCGATTCAATATCCAGGTGCTGGATTATGGTTTCATCGAACAGCAGTTTTGCCTCTGCATCCATGCCGTCTTTGGGATCGGCATCCCAGAAGACCAGCATGACCGGAACCTTGGGTAATGCCTGAAACCTGACGGCAAGATCAGCATTGCCGAAGGAGCCGGTCATGTCTGTGCCTCCTGCTTCAAGCGCCCTTTTTCTTAATTCCTCCACCTTGCCCGCAAACATTTCGGCAAGGGGTTTTTCAACGTGTTTCTCCATAGATTTGATCTTGGAGACAGTATTAGGGAACTCCCTTAGATTTTTCCATCTTCCTGTAGGGCTGGCCTTACCGCCTTGGGCTATATGGTTGTACAAAAAAACCTGTTCCCAGCGGGTGGGTTCCCGGCCATCGGCCTTCACAATACGGTCATTGGAAATCAAGACCTTGGTGTTAAAACTCACTTTCAACACCCTTTTTCTATGGTTTCAGATGAATTTATTTTTCC
>CAYVIE010000218.1:0-4187 GCA_964451355.1 uncultured Desulfobacteraceae bacterium | reverse complement strand
CCCGGACAGCCATAGTGAAGGTGGATGATTTGAAGAAAAACGGGCTCATACAGGTAGCGTATATACCCTCTGATTCATGGATATCTCCGGGTTCTTCTTATAACGGATCATACCTTTTTTATATGGGCCCGAAAAAGATATCGATTTTAAAGAAGGTTGGACATAATCTTGACCGAGTGGTGAACTTCGGTTTTTTTGATTTTCTTGCCCGGCCCCTTCTTTTTGTGATGAACTGGATTTATGATCATGGATTACATAATTACGGGCTGGTGATAATTTTGATTACGATATTTATAAAACTGATTTTCTGGCCACTCGGAACGAAGAGTTACAAATCAATGGCTGAAATGAAACGGTTGCAGCCTTTGATGATGGAGATAAGGGAAAAGTACAAGGATGACAGGCAAAAGATGAATGAAGAGATAATGCGGCTTTACCGGACTTACAAAGTCAATCCCATGTCCGGTTGTCTGCCTATAGTTGTTCAGATACCTGTCTTCTTTGCATTCTATAAAATGCTGTATGGCGCGATAGAACTTCGTCATGCTCCTTTCGCTTTATGGATAAATGATCTGTCAGCTCCGGACCGGCTTTTTGCTACGGACATATATGTACCGTTTATGGCGCCGCCTGCTGGGATTCCGGTATTGACTCTCATCATGGGTTTCACCATGTATCTCCAGCAGAAGCTATCACCACCGCCGGGTGACCCAACCCAGGCAAAGATCATGATGGCTATGCCGCTGGTGCTGACAGTTCTTTTCATCAATTTTCCATCTGGTCTTGTTTTGTACTGGCTGACTAACAACGTTTTATCCATCGTCCAGCAGTACATGATTACGTCGAAACAATAGGTCGGAGGAAGTAATTAATGGCTCGTCCATATCTTTTGTTCGAAGGCAAAGACATTGAACAGGCCGTGGCAAAGGCATGTCAAGATCTTGATATACCGAGAGAAAGGTTAAAGTATGATATTATTTCCCACGGCTCCAGCGGAATTTTTGGCCTTGTTGGTGTTAAAAAGGCAGTTATAAGGGTTTTCACGAATCAGAAGGATGAGTCTCCCCAGAAAAAGTCAGAGGTGGATGAAAGAGCCACAAAAACAGTCATGGCTATCGTTGACGAAGCAATCGGTCCCGCTCCTGGAAATGATGCAGATGCCGCCGCGCAGATACCCAAGGAGCTGATCGACTGGGTCAAGCATTTCCTTGAACGTATTTCAACCCTCATAGCAGATGATGCAGACATAGAGACTACCTGTGAAAAAAATCACGTACTTTTCACCATAACCAGCGATCATCCCGCCTGTTTCATAGGCAAGGGAGGGCAGACACTGGATGCTATTCAATTCCTGGTGGACAAGGCTGTCTTCAAGAAATACGCGCAATCATACCGGGTCACGGTGGAGATTGGTGGATATCGAAAAAAAAGAAACGACAAGTTGAGATCACTTGCCAGCAGGCTCCACAAGAAAGCAAAGCAGATGGGAAAGCCCCGGGTTATAAAAGGCCTTTCGCCTTATGACCGAAACGTAATTCTTGATCAACTCAAAAGGAATTCCGACATACGAGTCCAGGTGTCAGGGGAAGGAGATTATAAAAACATAGTAATAATCCCCAAAAAAAGTGCTTCAAGAGCCAAGGCCAAGAATAAGGAATAATCAGCTCCTCTTTATCCTGATTTTTCGAAATATCGGCGTGGTAAGAAGCAGGATGCATAAAAGCCGGCGGTCTTGTTTGGCATGATGCCATCCCCTTGCTTTGGATTTGAAATTTTTCCTGGATCCGTGAATTTTGGCCCGTGCATCAGATGCGCGAAGTCAACCGGCTGATAAAAGTAGACTATATCAACCGGTAGCCGCCAAAGCAAAATGTCGTGCGAGCGAAAGCTCCGAAGTGCGGTTCATTTATCTGGTGAGATTTGTTAACCGTTTTCATCGCGAATCAGGAATAAATTCGCGTATGTCTCCACCTTCATGCCCGGCATTGGCTAAACGTCCTGGGCCGAATGACGGGCTTTTCCGGGTCCATAATGGAAGGCGCAACCGTAACAAATTGAAATTCTGATCCTAAAACAATAGTTCAGTTCAATTAAAAATATACTCAACTGCACTTCCCGATATCGATCTTGTGCAATAAATTTACCGTTAAACACCGCCTGAGCCCGGGGGAGAAAAACAGCCCGGTTTTCATTCGTGGTTGTGATTGCTGCAAATCATGAAAGATTGCTCCCCTGACACGGGAAGATTAATAAAAAGTTTACCGGAGTCTTTTTCTGAAGATGACAACCATTGCAGCCATTGCTACACATGTAGGATATGCGGGAATCGGGGTGGTCAAGGTATCCGGACCCGATGCCCTTAGGGTTGCTGTATCGATGTTCCGTCCATCCAGGAGAAACAAGTTTTCTTGCAGAAAGGTAACAGAACAAGAGCTTGCAGACAGGCGCGCCAACTATGGTTTTATAGTGGATCCAAGAACCAGCAAACCCATAGACGAGGTCATATGCCTTGTCATGCGTAAGCCCCATTCCTATACAGGAGAGGATATCGTTGAATTCCAGTCACATTCAGGGCCTCTTATCCTTTCCATGATACTGGATGCTGTTTTATCGCTTGGTGTCCGTCAGGCACAACCCGGTGAATTCACCCGAAGGGCTTTTATGAATGGCAAGATCGACCTGACTCGGGCAGAAGCTGTCATGGATCTCATAGAGGCCAGGAGCCGTGACGCAGTACAGCTAGCCTTGGAGCAGCTTTCCGGCGGACTTGAAAAGAAAGTTTTGGATATGATTGGCGCTATCGAATCTGTGCTTTCAGAAATCGAGGCGGTTATTGATTTTCCAGAAGCAGCCGGGGAAGTCATAGATGCCATCAGATTTGTTCAGGTATTAAATGACGTATTATTCGAGCTGAATGATCTGCTCGACAGAGCAGACACCTACAGCTATATAAGAAATGGTTTCAATGTGATTCTTGCCGGCAGAGTGAATACAGGCAAATCCAGTCTTTTAAACCGGTTGGTTGAAAAGGAACGCGCCATAGTTACAGATATTCCCGGCACAACCCGGGATTTTATTGAATCTGAGATTATTTTTCAAGGTTTGCCGCTTGTATTGATCGATACTGCCGGCTTAAGGGACGATCCAGAATTCATAGAAGCAAAAGGCATAGAAAAAACCAGATCCTTGCTGTCAAGTGCGGACCTTGTTCTTTTTATTACCGAGCTGCACCGGCCCTTCACTCCAGGTGAGTCGAGATGGTTATCAGAGATTCCAAAGCAAAAGGTCATACTTGTGAGAAACAAGGCCGATCTTATTCATGGCAAAGAACCGCCGGGAATACCTCCCGAATATGCCTCTTTACCTGTGATTGAAATTTCAGCCAAGTACGGGACCAGGGTTAACGAATTGAAGGAGATGATCGTTTCGATTCTGAACAAGAAGCGGGATTCGGAAGAGATTTCAGTCCTGCCGAATCCGAGGCACGGGCAGCTTTTGTTTTGTTCGAAGGAATGTTTAGAGCGAGCTGTAAACGGCCTCTCTGGTAACGAGGCCGAAGAGCTTATTGTTGTGGATCTCAGGGAGGCCATTGGGTATCTGGGAGAAATCATAGGTCAAAACATTCAGCTTGATCATCTTGATTTAATTTTCCAGAGGTTTTGCATAGGAAAATAAATTCCATGATGCGGGAAAACGATCACTGACTTATAATTTCATTTGTCAATGGACATATTTTCTCTTTTATTTGATGATGGACTCGTAAAAAAGCATTTTTGCTTTATTACGAGATTATCATTTGATGACGGCTCCGTAAACTTTCATGATTAGCTGCAATCACCCCCGGGCATACAAAGAAGTCTGTCTTTCTCCCCGGCCTCGGAGATGTTTTCACGGTAAAAGTCCGTCTGCTGCGTTGCCCTTCGCCGGAAAGCGGCTTGCCGTACTTTTTTACTACGCCCTCTCCTTTTCCGGCTCGCAACACCTTGCATACAGAGCTTTTTACGGAGCAGTCGCATGAATTTTTGATAAGGTTAAATCTCTTTCTTGGTATCAAAATTTTGACTTTTTACGATTGCATCATGTTTCACGTGAAACAAGTTTGATGAATTTTGGAATAATGCATGTGTTATATTAACCCAAGTTTAACACCTGCTTCATCAAAAATGGTAGATTTGGGCATATTTCAG
>CAYVIE010000217.1:0-4239 GCA_964451355.1 uncultured Desulfobacteraceae bacterium | reverse complement strand
TCGAGTTGGATAATTGTGAGACTCTTAGCCGCTATCAGCATCACCTTAATTTTGGGGAAAAATGGTCTTGCATGCGGGGACCATCATACACCATACACAGGCCCCTCCCCGGCCTTGGCAATAACCTGTTCAATATTAACCAACCGGACATTTCATATGTCAAAACAACCGGACAACTTGACGTGCTAATAACAATTCCAGTAAGGAAAAATTTCCTGAAAAATTCATTTAAAAGAGTGGATTTTCTGGATCCTGTTTCTGTTATTACCTGGATCCGTGAGCTTCCAACAAAAAGAGTAAGCAAATGCCGTTTAAATTTACTAGGACAGCAGGTGGTTTGATCATCCTGGAGTATTTATCTTTTGTGGATCCCAGGGGCTTTTTCCAGGAGCTTTATAAATTTTCCGACTTTGAGCGGCACGGGCTCGGGTTAAAATTTGTCCAGGACAATATTTCGCTTTCCAGGATTAATGTCCTGCGCGGACTCCACTACCAGCTTCCGCCGGCGGCCCAAGGGAAGCTGGTTTTCGTGTTGAAAGGCACAATATATGATGTAGCTGTGGATATCAGGCGGTCTTCGGACAAATTCAGATCATGGTATGGATACGAGCTGTCTGAGTCAAATCGGAAGGCTTTATATATACCGCCTGGATTTGCTCATGGTTTTGTATGCTTGAGTGAAACCGCCTTGGTTTTTTACAAGTGTACTGCCGAATATTCCAGGGAACATGAAAGGGGTATCCGCTGGGACGATCCTGGAATAGCTATCGATTGGCCGGTTGCGTCTCCCATACTTTCAGAAAAGGATGAGGGGCTCCCATTGCTGGAAGATGCTTCACTGTTTCCATGAAAATCCGGGGTGTAACTTGATCTGGCTTATAGGTGCAGGAGGAATGCTGGGCCATGATGTCGCGAGGGCCTTATCGCGTTGCGGCAAGGAATTTGCCGGCACCTGCAGGGATGTCGATATTTCCCGATACGCGGAATTGGAGGCCTTTGCAAGGGACAGTGATTTCAGGGTGATTATAAATTGCGCAGCATATACAGCGGTTGAAAAGGCGGAACAAGAGGCCCGAAAAGCTTTTCAGGTCAATTCACTGGGGGTGGAGAACATAGCCCTGATTGCAAGGAAAATCGATGCAACGGTGATACACGTCTCGACGGATTATGTCTTTGATGGTTTGAAAGGCAGTCCCTATATTGAAGAGGACGTTCCGAATCCAATAAATACTTATGGCCGGACCAAGGCAAAAGGCGAAGAGCTGTTGCAAGCCACATGGCACAAGTATTTTATTGTCCGTACCTCATGGCTTTATGGCCCTCATGGCGGTAATTTTGTCCTGACAATGCTCGATCTTTTTTCCCGGCGCCAGGAGGTAAGTGTTGTTGACGATCAGTGGGGAAACCCTACATATACATCGGACCTGGCAGATTTTATTCTATATCTGGTAATAACCGGCAAAGCGGATTATGGTATCTATCATTTTTCAAACAAGGGTTGCGTTACATGGTTTGATTTCGCCTGTCAGATTCATGCGGCAGCCTGCAAATACGGTCTTGTAAGCAGGAAAGTCCGTATTATTCCGGTTTCAACCCGGGAATACGGTTCAAAGGTCAAAAGACCGGCTTATACCTGCCTGTCAAAAGACAAGGTTGAAAACAGCCTGGGTTACCGTGTCGGCAAGTGGCAGGACGCATTAGATGGATTTTTTTCAAGGATTTGTCATGGGCGGGCGTCAAAAATAACAGGAGGCTTTGAACCGGATGTCTAACCTTAGGTTTTTCGGTGTAATTGCTGGGCTGATAGGTATAATTCTGACTTTTGCCTGGTACAGGGGGCCCCGGTGGCGCAAGGGGACTTTTTTGATGTTTTTCTCAATAAATCTCATAGTTGTCATAGTTAGCCTGAGACCTGACGCCGTGAACATCCTGAGGGACGTGCTCGCCATGAAAGAGTACGCCTATGGCAGACTCTTTGCCTTGCTAATCACGAGCAACCTTTTTTTGCTCATGATGGCATTTTATCTCAAAATCAAGCAGGATGTATTTTCATATCAATTTGACAGGCTTGTACGCAAGGTCGCGGCATCAGATTTTTCATCAAAAACCCAAGGGGAACCCTCTGTTTTTTCTGAAATCATGGTCCTTATTCCCGCATTGAACGAGGCGGAAAATCTTGCGGAACTGCTGCCAAGGATCCCGGCGGAGATTAAGGGCCGCAAAATGGGGGTGTTGGTGGTTGATGACGGTAGCGATGACGGAACTGCTGAAGTAGTAAAAAATAACGGTTGTCTTGTGGTTTCCAATCCCATCAACAGGGGGGGCGGCGCTGCATTGCGAACAGGCTACGACATCCTTCAGGCGGCCGGGGTCTCGATATGTGTAACAATGGATGCGGATTGCCAGCATGATCCGGCTGAGATTGAAAAACTCGTGGCACCGATAATATCAGGCGGGTGGGATATTGTCATAGGTTCGAGAATCCTGGGAGAATGGGAGAAAGAAAGCAAGGTGCGCTGGGTCGGTGTTTATTTTTTCGCTTACTTGATCTCCTTGCTGACAGGTAAACGTATAACAGATCCTTCCAGCAATTTCAGGGCCATAAACCTTGATGCCGTAAGGGATATAGCATTGAAGGAGGACCAGTATCATACTGCTGAGCTGATAATTTCAGCCTTGAAAAAGGGCCTTAGAATAACCGAGGTCCCCATAACCATTTTGAAACGCAAGCACGGGACCAGCAAGAAGGGCAAGGATCTGATTTATGGTTTGAATTTTGCCAGGGCGGTATTATCTGCATGGTGGCGATAGTTGTTTGCTTTCATGATTAGCTCCAATTACCCCCGGGCATGAAAACAAGGCGGTTTCTCACCCCGGCCCTGGAGGTGTTTTCACGGTAAGTACTGGATCTGGAACCGGATGAACGATTCAACCATTGAAAAAAACGAGCTGCCGTATGTCAGTATAATAATATTGGCGTATAACGGCGAAAGATATATCAAGGAACTTCTGGAATCCCTCGCAGGCCAGGTTTATCCCCGTCACCACATGGAAATCATCGTGGCGGACAATGGTTCAACCGATGACACCATTGGCCTTGCCCGCAAGACCTTGCCCTATGTAAAAATTGTTCCCCTGGGCCGTAATTACGGCTTTGCCGAGGGCAACAACAGGGCTTTGCGTTATGCCTCTCATGATATCGTGGTCTTTTTGAACCAGGATACACAATGCCACAGGCATTGGCTTTGCGAGCTGGCTGCTCCTTTTGCAATGGATCCGGATTCCGGTGTTGTTGTATCGAATATCATTCCGGCGGACTCGGTTGATGCTTCGATGTTAAACCGGCCGATGCCCATGGAGAAGATTCATCTTTTCGATTTCACTCCATTCGGGTTTGCAAGGTACAAGATAATAGATGCTCCTTTTGCAAAATATATCCCTGTCAGGATGGTGTCAGGATGTTCTTTTGCCATTAACCGCTCAGTCATAGATGAGATTGGCGGCCTGTTTGACGGGCGTTTCTTTATGTACGCAGAGGATACGGACCTTTCCCTCAGAATCCACAAGTCAGGCAGAAGGATTCTCCTTGCAAGGGATTCGGTGGTTTATCATCTGGAAAAAAGGGGGAATGGTTTCCCGGTACAGAAGATAAACACAGTAGCCCGGGCCGTGAGGAACCGTTTTTTTGCTTATTATAAAAACATGGATCAACGCGAGTTTGCGTTTTTTTTTCCTTTATTGTTGCTCGGCAGCGGGTTCAAGCTTTTTGAGCTTCCGGGATCATTATTGAAAAAAAGTATTTTATTTGTTCCATTCTCCTTCTTTTCCATGGGGTGCATGATTTCGGCCATGATCCGGATTCCGGAGTTCAGAAGTGACAAGCATGATACCCGGCTTTGAAATATTTGTTATGAAACTGCCTCACAGGGGGATGAAAGAACCCTGGATCCATGAGCATTTTCCCATATGCCGGATGCACGAAGGCAACCAGGCAGGACATCATAAATATTAATAAAAAATCTCATTACGGGAAAAGCTTGTTTTAGTTAAGGTAAATTATTTCGCACTGTGCAATTCAGTTATAAATATTTAAGCACATATGCTTAGACTTGTCTGGATGGTAGATTTGTCTGGATGGCCGGACACACTTTGCTGGACACACTCTGTGTGTTTACACCATCGCACCGGTATACCCTGCATTCTGCAAACGGGCGGGGATAAACCCCGCCCCTACGAAAA
>CAYVIE010000216.1:0-4247 GCA_964451355.1 uncultured Desulfobacteraceae bacterium | reverse complement strand
TCTGAGAAAAAAGAAATCACTGATTCTCCCGTTTGATTTCAATGGAAACGGGAGACAGGATATATTGATATACAGAAAAACCTTCCCGTTTCGTTACAGGTTGATACAATCAGGCACAAAGGATTTTATTGATATAGTGAGTGACATATATCCTGTTGAGCCTACCACTTCCCAGCGTGCCGGGGCCGGGCTTCATTATGAATATGTTCCTTCGACTTCATTTACAAATAAGTGTATGCCGTTTGTCATCCCCTGTGTTTCAAGGGTTATGCAGTCGGACGGACTAGGTAATGTAGTAGAAACATTATACAGCTATGAAGGGGGATTGTTTGACTATACAAAGCGTGACTTCAGGGGATTTGAATATATACAACAGGTGATGCCGGATAACACAATTGTTAAGGCTAAATTCCTACAGGAATATGAAAATAAAGGCTGCCTTGATTGGGTTGAGGTGGCTGAAAAAGGTGAAAGCACTAACAAGGTTTTAAAAAGGATTTCCTTTGATTGGGAGTTGTATCCACATCCTGCCGGATCAGAATATGGCCTGGTTCTGAAAAAAAATCGGGAAAGAGTAGAGTTTTTTGATCCCTATGCATTCAAGGAAACACGATTCGAATATGATGAAAACGGGTTGTGCATTTCAAAAACAGAATCGGGTACAGGTGCCGAAAAGGTTGTTTCAACATACAGTTGGATCAATGCCTCCAATGATCCGCTTACTCCTGTTTTCAGGCTTGCAGAACAAGAGCTTTCAGGGGAAGAAACCGGTCTTTGCAGGAAAACGACCTGCAGGTATGATCAACGGGGCAACCTGACAGAAAAAGAAGTTTGGCTTAATGGGGATAGCAGCCTGATTACCCGTTATGATTATTATCACGATGGAGCCACTAAATCCAAGACCGACCCTGCGGGGAATACGACGTTTTTTGAATACAATTATCTGCCAAATAGCTACATCCTTACCACTATTTACCCGGAAACCATATTTTATGGCAATATCATAGAACATGTAGAACAATCTGAATATGATTATAAATTCGGCAATGTTATAAAAAGCACGGATGAAAACGGGAATGAAACCACATACACATACGATCCCTTCGGACGTTTGAAAACCGTCTCTTATCCGGATGGAGGTTTTGTTAAAAAAGAGTATCGTGATATTTGTACATCTGCTGAACCTAAATTTATTCATACCGTTACCAGGAAGGATGATTTAAATGACATCGAGTCATATGAATTCATTGATGGTCTGGGCAGGGTGGTGCAGACAACCACATTTGGGGTGGATAAACAGCCGGTAAAAGTCCGCACTTTTTATGATGAGATGGGGCGGGTGGCAAGGAAAACAGGACCGTATTTCGGGACTGGATGGGGCTTTGAGGACCCTCCTGCCAGGCCGTTGCCATATACGGAATATCGATATGATTCTCTTGGAAGGATTGTTCAAACCATCCGGCCCTCCGGGTTGTTGGATAATGTGAATGATCCCCCAGAAGCCGATTCAGAGCTGATTTGTTATCTTTATCAATACAACGGGTTTTCACAAACTATTATCGACCCTGATGGTGCGAAGAGAACCGAGGAAAAAGACTATCTGGGCAGGATCACAAAAGTAATCGAATATGATGTTTTCGGGCGGACTTTTGATACAACCTATACCTACAATGCTGCCGGGCAAATAGTCCAGGTAGAGGATCACTATGGCAACCTTACTGATTTCACCTATGATCTTGCAGGCAGAAAAATCCTCTCTGTTGATCCGGATAGGGGCAGAATCGAATATGAATATGATGTCAACAGCAATCTTGCAAAGCGCATTGATGCAGCCGGCAATGAGATCAGATGGGAATATGACGCATTGAATCGTGTGACCAGGAAGATTTCTTCCACTGATGGGAATGAAGTTCTCTATTATTATGACAATCCCGAGCCCGGGAGCAATGGTATCGGCCGGGTTTACAAGGTTGAGAATGCCTGGGTATCACTCCAATATAAAAGATACGATGAACTTGGACGGATACTGAGTTTGTCAAAAACCTTTGCCGGTGATCCGGATACATATACCACGTCCTATTCCTATGATTATTGCGGAAACGTGGAGGAAATGACATATCCGGATGGATTCAGCCTGACCTATGGATACTATCCGGACACATCGCTGCTGCACAAAGTCTATGAAAGTAAGTCATGACAGCACCCTTTTGCCACCTTTTTCGATTACGACGCTGCGGGCTGTTACCAGCGCTTGGATTACAGCACTTGTGCAGGAGAGGATCTGGCCTCTGTCACCTATCAATACGATGATGCCTCCCAGAGACTACTTGGTATTACTGCTGCCGATCCAAACGGGAATTCTTTGTTTTCAGCTTATTATAAATATTCTCCTGCCGGGGATATCGAGGCTGTCAAGTCAATACAGAATGGTTCCGAGCATACATACACATACGTATATGACAGGCTGCATAGATTGACGGGAGAGTTCGGAGCAGGCGGTTCAACAAGCACACCCCCCTCGATTCTTGAATTTCACTATGATGAGGGTATGCCCGTGCATGCCCCTTGTTCAATCAAACTCAATGGAACCCGGTATTATTTTGAATATAATGCAAACGGCGCCCGGACAGGTGACTGGAATATTCGGGATGTGTTGCGCCCGTTACAACGGATAATAACCTATGACACGGAAGGAAGACCCGCAAGGATCGTAAATAATGAAAATGGATCGACCACTACTTTCTTCTATGACGGAAACGGTGACCGGGCAAGGAAATTAACAAGTAGTGGCGAAAGTATTTCATACATCGGCGATCATTTTGAAATCCATGATGGAAAACCGGTCAAATATCTCTTTGCGGGAGACCTCAGGTTCGCAAAAATCACGGACAACAAAACATTTTTTTACATAAAGGACCACCTTGGCAGTACAAGGGTGATTCTTGATGAAGGCGGGAATCAAGCCGGTTCCATCTCGTATCTTCCATTCGGGGGTGAAAGGACCAGGACCGGCCTGCATGCAGCGGCTTACACGTATACAGACCAGGAAAAAGATCCAAGCACGGGGCTGTATAATTACGATTTCCGGCTGTATGATCCGTGGTTGAGGCAGTTTGTCAGCCCGGACAGTATTGTGCCGGATTGGTATAACCCGCAGAGTTTGAACAGGTATAGTTATGTTCTGAACAATCCACTTAATTATGTTGATCCCGATGGGCATTTTGTGGTGGCGGCCGCTTTTGCTGTTGCCCAAGTAGTAGCAATGGCAGTATCTTATATTGGTTGTAAAATTGCGGCAAACTCTATAAGATTTTTCGGAGACACAGAAGCTGTTGACAATGCCAATGCAGGAGTTAACTTTGCATTAAAAGAAACCGCAAAAATTAATGCTTCAGAGGTAGCCGGCATGGCAGCCGGCGAGGCTGCCGGAGCATTAATAAGTACAGCATGGCGGGCTGGAGGCAGGCTCACAGGAAAAGGCTCACAGCTCGCCGGCGAAATGGGCGGTGAGGTTGCCCCAAAGAGTGGAAGGAACTATCTGCAAGACATTTTTAGCATCAAACGTCAAAAAGGGTTAGGTGATATAGCCGCTGGAACAAAGGCTGATGCTGAAACAATTGGACATGCTTGGGTAAATGGTAAGAATGTTAAAAGATTTGATCTTGGTGATGGAGGATACGGTTTAACAGATGGTACACGTTCTTTCAGATTGCAGTATAAACCGAAAGATGGGGTATGGAAGGCAAATTTTCAAGAAAATACCTTTGTACCAGGCAGGCAAAAGGGAATCGAGGTCAAAAACGTTCATATGACAATTACAGATATGATAGCACCTTAAAATTATGAAATTTCAAATTCATAAAATAAATATCATCTCGGAAAATTGGGGTGATGACATAGACGACTTTTTTGTACAAGCTCATTGTGAAATCCGGTCCATTGATGAGCCTGGTGGTGAAGCATTTATGGCAAACATCGTCAGCCCAAAAGCTTTGCAAAAAGAAATAGATAGCCAAGATAGTTTTTCATATGAATTTGGTAGAGGGTACCTGATTGTTAATGATTTTGATAAGAATAACATATTAGAAGCATTGCAGAAACTTATGGAAGGGAGTAACGCAAACAATTGGGATGAACTTTCCTCTTATATTGAAAAATATTTTGATTGGATAAAATAACAAGAATCGCCGCTTATCGTACATTCCGCACCCTTTTTTACGACTTTGGCACAATTTTATCTTCTGCTG
>CAYVIE010000215.1:0-4327 GCA_964451355.1 uncultured Desulfobacteraceae bacterium | reverse complement strand
GGAACCGCAGGCCGCAAGGCCCAACTCGACGCCGTGGCGCAGGCGCTTGCCGATGTCAGTGAGGGCAAAAGCAGGTTTATCATTTTCGAGGGTGAATCAGGCATGGGCAAGACCACGCTTCTTGAGACTATTCACAGGAAACTTGAGTCAGCAGGGGTTTTTCCTATCAGGATTCGTGGGGTCTCACAGGAATCTTTCAGGCCTTATTACTTGCTGTCATACGCGGTTCTGGGCCTGATGCGCCAAATGCCGGGCAAAGGTATAGAAATCCTGGACGCCTTGGACTCACATACCCTTGCCCGACTTTCACAGGTTGTACCGCAGCTTGCCGATCATGAAGCACCTATCCTTTCAGACTCCGTAAAAGAGAGGGAAGCCATATTCTCGGCCTTTATAAACTTTGTAAAATCCCTTGTCGGAAACCAACCCTTTGTTCTCCTTATAGATGACTTTCATCTGGCGGATCCCGCCTCCCTTCACCTTTTACGGAAACTTTTCATGGATCCGGACTTGCTGGCATTTATATGCACCACGGCAGAAAAAGCGCCCCGCAAAAACTCAGAAGCTCTTCCCCTGAACCTGTTTTTAACCGCTTATGCAGATGAGCTGAAGGTAGAGGTTATAGATCTCACCCCACTGTCTGCAGAGGCAATAAAACGCTATCTTGAAATAGTCTTTCCAGGACTTTCCATCCCCATACATTTTGCCCGTGATCTCTACGATATCACAAGCGGGAATCCGGCATTCCTGATGGAAATCATAAGAAAGATGATCCATGACAAGAAAATAGTGCATACCGGCCGGAGGTGGACCATAGCCGCTCTCGAAGAGGGATACTTTCCCGGCTCAATTGAGGAGATGATAGAAGAGAAGGTATCCTTGATGGATGCAGAAGACAGAATGGTCATCGACAGCGCATCGGCATTGGGAGAAGAAGCCTCGGTAAGCATACTGGCCGGTTTGACCCAGAAGCCTTCAGCCAGAATTTTCGAGGCTGTAAACGATGCCCTTGCAAAAGGAATACTCAGGGTACAACCCGGTGAAGATGATGAAATCATAAGATTTCAAACCAAAAAGACAATGAAAACCGTTTACCAGGCCATACCTGAAGACGAACGCAAAAAGATACACTATAAAATAGGCGCTTACCATGAATCCCTGTATGACAGGGATCTACTCTTGTCACCTACATTTATTGCCCATCATTACGAAAAATCATTCGCCCCCGAAGAAGCCGAGCCATACGCAAGCATGGACGCACAACAGCGCAAGAGGATCTTTTCAGAAGAAGAAGTCCTATATTATACCGGTGATAAACCATTGCCCGAAGTGGATGAGACTGTTGAAAAAGAACAAGCCAGAACTGATGTTGAAAAACAGCATGATGTTGAATTCATTGACGACAGGCCACTTTCAATCGAATCAAAAAAACAAATCGGCGAACTACTGAAACGATTCCTTGTGGCCGCGCGTAATGTACGACTCTACCCGGCCAAGAGCCGTTCTGTCACAGAAGCTGTTGCGCGTTTTGAAAAAGTGATCACCAGGATCACTTCCGTGGATCAGCAGGTAAGCGTTATTGTTGAAAAAGGACAGCTACTGGTCAATGGGGAGGCATATTCAGATCCTAAGACCGATGCCATGGCAAAGACAATGATAGGATTGTTTGAACAGCTGAGGCTTAAAAGCATAACATTCACTAAAGGAATTTCTGCTGATGAAATCTTTTTATGCCTGAAAGCGATGGCATCTGCAGCGGGCAAAAAAATTCCTGAAAACTTCTGGATTGACTTCACCAGGCAAAGGGGCCTGAGCAGTATCATGATGAGGGATATACGCTATATGCAGAAAAAAGACGCCTCATCAGTATCCGGTTTAGAAACTAAAGAGATTCTTCCGGAAGGAAAAAAGGGCATCGATGCAGAAACAGAAGCGCAGCTTCCCGAAATACTAAATGCATTACTTGGGGTTTTTGCAAAGATGAAACTCTATCCACCGACAGGTCCGGTTGTCAAAGATGCCCTCCTCTCTGTTGAAGAATCTTTTTCCCGCCTTTGGGGCAGGCTCCCGGCCTTCACCATCGCCAGGGTCGAAGACACTCTCATAATAAACGGTGTCACCATCGATACATCATCCTTTGCCGCCACTGCAAAAGGGTGTATTGACCTCCTTAAGGACGCCGGTCTTCATAGTATAACATTTTTACCTGGAGTCAGCGAACAAGAGATTGCCTCTTTTTTTAAAGCGTTCTTCCAGTCGGCGTCACAGGACAGAAACATGTCATACTGGCGGATTTTAGCAAAAAAGAAAAACATAAAAAACATGCTCTTCGACCAGATGATATATGATGTTCTTGCGACAAGGACCGGCACAGGCCCAGCGGCGGCGCATGGCTCTACGGCGGCGGCGCAGGGCTCTACGGAAGAAAAGACTAAACCCGGGCAGGCAAATAAAGAGATGGAGCCGGTTGTCTCTGCTGCTCCCACAGCAATGGATATTGATTCCAAAGCTGACAAGGAGGCTGACAAAAAACATGCAGGCGAAAAAATCGAACCCTTAGCTGAAGCTGGGCCACAACATACCCGGCAGGATATGGTTTCAGCCATAATAGATGCCTACCTGTCAGGGAATCATCAACAGGCCAAGAGGCTTGTGGATACGCTTGCCGGAGGTCTTGCTGCTCCTGACGAATCAAGCAGGTCAGAGGCTTTAAAAAAATTCGAAAAGCTTGTATCACCTGCTAACTGGAGGCCCGATGCCCAGTTTCATTCAATGATTTCAGCCTCTCTCTTTGAAGGAGCAAAAAAATCCGCTGATCGGGTTGTTTTAAAAAAAGTAGCGCAACTACTTGTTGAATCAGCAAAATCACTATTACTGCTTGGCCGGTACAGCAAGGCGGCATGGATTTTCTCCGGGATAGAAAAGATGGATATGGCGGGACCAGATACAGAGGAACATGCCTTAGGAGAAAATGAGTTACAAATTCATGGCATTCCAGTAAGCCGTGACCTTGTTGCATCTATTGCGCAAGGACTCAAGTCCCCGGATCCTGAGACCAGCCAGAGCGTTTTTTCACTTTTGTCAACCATGGGAGATGGGATACTGGATCAGATATGTGAAATCATCTCCAACGAAGACAACTACAGTGTCCGCAGGCTGGCGGCCGAGATCCTGAAACAGCACGGAGAGAAAGGGGCGCAAGCGCTTGTTTCATCGTTTTTTTCATCACCCGGCCCTAACCAGCGAGCAAGAATTCTTGGTGTTATAGATATTGTTACCAGGGAAATCGAGACAATCCTTCCTGCAGGAATACAAGACAATAATGAGATAGTGAGAAATGCCGCATTCGCCCTTGCCCAACGCCTTCCTGGCGATAACACTGTCCATCTTTTATCCGAATATGCCCGATCAAGCGACCCGGAAATTGCCGCCCCCGCAATCTCGGCACTGGCAAAGGCCCAACCATCCAAGGCAGCAGATATCATCTGCGACATCATGGAACGAACAAAAAATGATGATATAAGAGCATCTGCATGCCGGGCACTCGGCCTGCTGGCCGATCCTTCCACCATCCCTTCCCTGGCCAAGCTGCTCACCGGAACCAGGGGATTTTTCAGGAAAAGACCTTATCCGGCTTCCGTGAGGATTGCAGCCGCATGCGCTCTCGCCAGGATCAATGATCCCAGGGTGAAGACACTGCTTGCGCCCTTGAAAGACGATCCTGATCCAGGCATCAGGGAGGCTGTCAGGGGAGTCTTACAAAAAAAATAAGTCAGACAAACAACTCCGGCATCTTTTCCTCTTTTATTTTTATCCTGGATCCGAGAGAGGGAAAAGCCGCCATCACATCCGACCTATTGGAAAACGCTCCCGGATCCAGGATTATTATATAATCTTACGGTTCAATGGGATAATCCGCTCCTTGCCATGCGTATATTCCACCGGGCAGCCGGTACACATTCTTGTAGCCCAGTCTTTTTGCCCAGCATGCAGCGTTATGGCTGCGGGCACATTTCACAAACCCGCAATATACGACGACGGGAACCGATTTATCATCCCCCAGGACAGAGATGTAATCATCCATAGACCTGCCTTCGGTTTTGGATGTATCCCATTTATCCATCGGCTCAACAGGAAAATGAAACTGAACCGCGCCAGGAATATGCTTTTTCTTGTAATGTTGTAATGGCATGGCATCTATAATCACCATCTTTTTCCCGGCGTCGATACAGTCTTTCAGTTCTGATACTGAAATAACATCATACCCACCCTCTTTTACTTCCTTCACCAGTTTTACAGCAATTTTTTCCAGTTTAACCTCTTTTTC
>CAYVIE010000214.1:0-4441 GCA_964451355.1 uncultured Desulfobacteraceae bacterium | reverse complement strand
GGGGCAAAAGGGCTTAACTTACTGCAAAAAGGAGGCATCATGCTGCACCATGAAATTATGTTTCTCGGAGAAGACAAAGAATGGATCGTCTTTTTGCATGGGCTTGGTGGAAACTCATCGATCTGGTACAAGCAGAAAGAAGAATTCAAAAAAAATTTCAATCTCCTTTTTGTAGACCTTTTCGGCCACGGGGACACAAGCGAAACATTGAAAGTATACAGCTTCGAGTGTCTTGCTTCAGCGGTACTCGAGGTTATGGACCACCTGGGAATAGAATCAGCGCATGTTGCAGGCGTTTCCCTCGGGTGCATCATTGCAGACGCAATGGCGGCGGCAGCACCATTACGCATAAAATCGATGGTCCTGGCCGGGGCTGTAATGGGCTATGACATAAGGGCAAAATTCCTTCTTCATTGCGGCCAGATCCTGAAGCACCTCATACCATACATGTGGCTTTACAGGCTTTTTGCCTTTATCATGATGCCCAGAAAAAACCACTCCACTTCGAAAAAGATCTTCGTGCGCGAGGCCAGGAAACTGGGAGGAAAGGAATTCCGCAAATGGTACAGGCTCATGGAGGGCCTCGAGGATTTTTATGCCCGCAATTACCACAAGACCCGACTTGTGCCTAAACTTTACATTTCCGGGGGCCAGGATCACCTGTTTTTACAATTTGTTATTAACAACTACTGCAGGGAACCCCTTTCGGCGATCCACATAATAGAAAACTGCGGTCATGTCTGCAACATTGAAAAAGCCGAAGTATTCAACAGGGTGGCGCTATATTACCTGAAAAACTTCCCGCAACTGCCCATCCTCAGGTATGTACCAGTATCACCAATCCCGGAACTGATCCCGGCCAAACAGGCACACGCGCCAAGGCGGCTTTTCTTCTCATGAAAACACCCTGGTCCCGTGAATGTCAGGCAGGGAGCCGGCGGTTCCAGGGGCAGGTCCTGCCCGGACCACCCGAAGGCATATAGTGGCATATGCCCTGCTAACGCCCGGCAATACCGCAGATTTTTATTCAAAAAGCCCCACAAAGGAAAAGGACGTTACATCGAAAAGACCTTTGTCGGTAAGTTTCAGTTCGGGTATAACCGGAAGAGCAAGAAAAGAAAGGGTCATGAAGGGATCAGACAAGCCGATACCGAGATCACCGGCCGCACGGTTCAGATCATCTAGCCTTTGCCTTACAGCATCCAGGGGAAGATCGGCCATCAGGCCGGCTATTGGCAGGGCAAGGGTCGCCTTTTCACACCCGTTTTCTATGACGGCCAGCCCCCCTTTCATCCTTGCCACACAATCGACGGCCGCCTTGATATCATTATCGTTTATACCGCATGCGATGATGTTGTGGGAGTCATGGGCAACACTCGAAGCTATGGCTCCACGCCTTATCTTAAAACCAGAGACAAAGCCGACCCCCACATTTCCCGTACCATGATGCCTTTCAACGACCACCAGCTTTGCTATATCCCGCGTGATATCAGCAACAACAAAACCGTTTTCCACAAGAGGGTCTGCAATTTTTCTTCTCGTAATGATCTCGTTTTCAACGATCTCTATTATATTAAGCTTACCAGACCCGGCACGCACGCGAAAATCAAGGCTATTTCTATCGACAAAGACCGTATCCGGGCATTGCCCGGCTTCCGATAAAATGTCAGGATCGCATATCGAGCCGTCTTTTGCCACAAGCTTTCCCCCGCAGAACACCGCCTTTATATCCAGACGCTCTAAACTACTTGTCACCACCAGGTCCGCCCTGTAACCGCAAGCAACAGCCCCGAGCATGCGGAGCCCAAAGTACTGCGCCGGGTTTATGGTCGCCATGCGTACAGCCGTGACAGGATCAAGCCCCAGAGAAACGGCCTTGCGGATGAGAAAATCGATATGCCCCTCGTCAAGTATGTCGTGAGGGTGGCGGTCATCGGTGCACCACATCATGCGACCGGATGTTTGAGGTGTTACAGCGCTAAGCAGGGATTCCAGATTCTTGGCTCCTGTACCCTCCCGCACCATGATATGCATCCCCCTTGTTATCTTCTCTGCCGCCTCTGATGGAGACACGCACTCATGGTCACTTGAAATACCAGCTGCAATGTATGCGCAAAGGTCCTCGCCCGAAAGCCCGGGCGCATGACCGTCTGCAACCTTTCCGGCTGAAATGGCCATCCCGATCTTGGCAAGAAGTTGTTCATCCCCTGCTATTACACCGGGAAAATTCATAACCTCGGCCAGACCCAGCACTTCGGGACGATCAACGTAGCCGGCAAGGTCAGATGCCGTCAAAACAGCACCGGAAGTCTCAAAAGGTGTCGCAGGAACACAGGAAGGAAGCATGAAGTAAATGGAAAGCGGAACCCTGGATGCCTCCTCGAGCATATAGTCGATTCCGCGCGTGCCCAGGACATTTGCTATCTCATGCGGATCCGCCACAACAGTGGTTGTTCCCCGGGGCAATACCGCCCTGGCAAACTCAGGGATTGATACCATCGAACTCTCTATGTGGAGATGAGCATCAATAAAACCAGGCAAAACAAGCAAACCGCGAAGGTCGATCTCATATTTTGAGCGGTAATTCCCTAAGCCCACTATTCTGTCACTGCAGATAGCTATATCGGCCTTGTATGTTGAACCTGAAAAAACATCGAGCACTTCGGCATTCCTGAGCACAAGGTCAGGCTCGCTATCTCCTATCGCCACTGAGACCAACTTTTCACGAATCATATCCATGCCCGCCCACTAACTTGAATGATGCATTAGTTTTAGCAATACCTTCAGCCATTCTGCGTACCCTTGCCATAGCAGCCCCAAGATCAATTGTAATAATTTTGTGATCCTCCACGACCAGCCTTCCGCCCACCCAGACATTCTTAACGTCTGCCGGCCTTGCAGAATAAACCAGGTGCGATTCAGGATGATAAACCGGACACAGGTGGGGTCTGTCTGTATCTAGCACGACAACGTCTGCCTGCATGCCCGGCGCTATGTTTCCCGTAACATTGCCGAGTCCCAAGGCTGAAGCAGCATCAATGGTGGCTGCAGCAAGGACTGTCGACGCATCCATTACCCTGGGATCAAGGGTGCGAACCTTATGCAGCCTTGCGGCCATTCCCATCTCGGAAAAAATATCGAGGTCGTTGTTACTGGCAGGTCCGTCCGTACCAAGGGCCACATGTATACCGGCATCTATCATCTCCGGGACAGGCGCTATGCCGGAAGCAAGTTTCATGTTGCTTTCAGGACAATGAACAACCCCGCATCCCCTTTGAGCGACTATCTCTATATCCTTTTCATCTAACCATACAGCATGAACAAGGAGGGTTCCGGGATCCAGGATACCGAGCCTGTCAAGAAAGGATATCACTGACCTGTCAGGGCAGCCGGTCCTGGCCAACTCCTCTCTGGTCTCGGCAACATGAACCTGGAAGAGCACGCCCGCCTGCCTGGCCGCCTCCTTCGCCCGTACCAGGGTATCAGGTTTACAGGTATAAGGTGAGTGGCAGAATACCGAGGGGTATATCCTGTCGGATCGGTCCTTCCAGGCAGATAGATAAGAGATGGCGGCATCTATATTCTTTGTTGGATCAGGCACACCCGGCGCAGGAAAATCGATGACTCCTTGCCCGCATACCGCCCTTATTCCGGAATCTATGGCCGCCCGGGCAACGGAGTCTTCCAGAAAATAGCCATCACAACATGTGGTGACTCCAGCCAGCAGCAGTTCTGCGCATCCGAGCAGCGCCCCGGCATAAACCGTGTCCGGGTCAATATGTTCCGCCTCTGCTGGAAAAATATGTTTATTCAACCATGTCTCCAGGGGGAGATCATCGGCAAGACCCCTGAAAAGGGTCATGGGAAGATGCGTGTGCGCGTTGATCAGACCAGGAATGATTAAACCCCCGCTCGCGTCAACAATTGTCGCGCCCGGAAATGCATCAGCCCAGTCTTTATCTCTCCCGCCATGTTCGACAAAAGCAACCAGGGAGCCTGCAATCCCGACTGCTGCATCATGTATGATTGACAGGCCATTATCCCAGCATACAAGGGTTCCATTGCATATGATATAATCCATTTGGCACTTTCTTAATGGGTCCGGTTCTGCGTCGGCATCATTTTCCGTAATGCAGCCTCTTTACGCTCCTGTGCATATCGCGTAAGTCTTCCACCTTTCGCCACTTATATAATCTTTTTTTACTCATGCGACAACTATTCTGACACGGGGGGCTCTGTAACCTTTATTGTGTAGTCTAAGCCGCACATCTAACTAAAAAGACAAAAAAGGCATCGTAGTGACAACCGAAAATTGACCATCTGTGACAACCCAATTTTGAAAAAAATGTTCTTATAAATAGTATTCGCCACAGTGCATTATTTCATTACTGAAGTTTCGCAGTTAAAATTTAATGTAAAGTAAAGGCTAATTTTTTGAAAT
>CAYVIE010000213.1:0-4443 GCA_964451355.1 uncultured Desulfobacteraceae bacterium | reverse complement strand
TGACCTTGCAAGGCAACTGGATCTGCTTACAGCGTTTAAAAAAAGGCTTGTCCCCTGGAAAAGTCAGCACATGGATTTTTTAATACGGCTAGGTATAGTTGACAGTATTTAACGAACCTCCTGGATTGATATTTATTGTCTTGCAGATCATAAAGACGATGACACCTTTGTTGATCCTGGATTTGTGGGCATTTTATCATATGCGCGGATGAGTTGGGCTGATTACTTGATAATGGCAAATCATATCCAAAAGTTGTCCGCAAAGCAAAAGACAGTGGATGAACGCTCCTAAAAGCGCTCAGTGTTTCGAGTAAAAGATACCGTATGGTATTTTGTTTTGTAACTCCTGATAATAATTATAATAAATAGCCATATCCCTTTGCGGATCCGGATTAATGATTCAGATGTTGAAAAGTCAATGAATGATTTTATCCGCATCGTGTGAACAAGAGTTTTATTTGTTAACCAGCTTTTGTTGAGACTGGAAGGGCGCACATGATACCAAAGGTTTTGATCATAGATGATGACTCGGCCTGGCTCAGATTGCTCCAGAAAGAGTTGGAGCCGTATGCAGACACCTTTAAAGTTTTGGTAGCACAGGATGCGAAGACAGCATTCGAGCTGCTGAAAAGGGAACATGTCGCTATTGTTGTTACTGATCTGCGTATGCCAGGTGTAGACGGCTTTGATCTCTTGAACAAGATAATGACAGATTTCCCTGATATAGCCGTTATCACAATGACCGCCTTTGACCGTCCCAAGACAAGGGATGTGGTTATAAGAAGCGGTGCCTCGGAATATCTTACAAAACCTTTTTCCGGTGCTTATCTGGCTGACAGGATAGTAAAGGTTTTAAAGAAGAACGCTGAAGGAGGAAGCCTTCATAATGTTTCGCTTGAAACATTTCTGCAACTTGTTGAAATGGAGCAGCAGACATGTACCTTACGTGTGACTAACAGGATAAAAAGAAAAATCGGAGTTCTTTTTTTCAGGAACGGCGAATTGATGAATGCCAGGGTGGGGGATCTCCAGGGCAAGGACGCTGCATATGAGATACTGTCATGGTCAGGTGTATCTCTTTTTATTGAGAATTCATGCCCTTTGAAGGAAAAGAAAATCGAAGAGTCTCTTCAGGCTATTTTGCTCGATGCCATGAGGTCCAAGGATGAAAAATCCGATGAGGCCGCAAAGAGCGGTGTGGATGACATGTCTGAGCCTTCTGTGAAGCCGGCACTGAAACCTTCTGTTGCTGTTTCAAAGATATCCAGAACTATCAGGGCGGCGGATATTCTGGAAGAAAGTCAAAATACCCGATCGGCGCAAGGGATCAGGAAGCGTATAGAAACAGCTCTGGGACCACATTCAGGTGTGGATGACGTCTATGAAGACAGTGCCTGGAGTGATTTAATATATCAGGCATCAAGGATAGGCGAGTGCCTTAATGCAGGTTTTTTAAATCTTTTATATTTGAACAAGGGGCCAGGGGGACAGTTTATAATTGTTAATTCTGAAGTACCTGTAACTGTGCGTCTGAACTCCGACACACCACGGGATCGCGTGATGGATCTGTTGGTGTGAATGCTATTAAACAAATGGTAAACAAATGGATTAGATTTTTTTATGATTTAATGGCAATTTAAGGTTAAAAAAATTGGATGAAAAACCTCCAGTTGAAGTTCCTAAATAAAGTGAAGGACTATCGGGATACGAGATGAAGGATATATTTAAAGACCTGTTGGATATTGAAGGTGTTCATGGTGTCTTGGTCGTATCTGCCGAGGGTAAGATTTTGATGACCAAGTTTGCGAAAGATCATCTTTCCGAGGAATCTGTCAGCAGCGAAGTGTCGTGGGATACCTTCGTCATAGCTTTAGGTGATGCTGTTGAGGCTGAATTTTTATATGAAAAGATACGAGTTTATGTAAGAAAGAGCCGTACTGGTTATATAGTTGTGATTGTTGATGATATTACCCCAATTTCCATGGTCAGGCTTAACTGTGAAATACTTCTGCCAACCATAGATAGGATGAAAGGACCTGGCAGGTTATCCCAGATACTTAAAAAGAAAATTTTCTAGGTCATCCATCTGTTAGTATAGAGATAGTATAGAGCAAAGTTTCTTTTTTTCAAAAAGCCAGGAAAATTTTTCCTTCAGAATCAGGGGTGAGTGACTGCTTCTGATCCAGCCAGCCAGTACCTTGGTGCAGATTTCCGGCCCTTAGGGAATTTTAACCCCCGCCTTTTTTGTTGCACATGAGTTGATGGACTTTTTACAAGTCCATCATATAAACGTAATTTAAAAGTTTTTTTGCATAGGGTTCCAGTGGCTCGTTGTGTGTATTTCCGATGAGTATCCCTCCTTGTTTTCGTCTTGCTTGGTTCTGTTTTTTTGTAATCTCAAATGATGCGTTATACCCTGATTTTTGTTTTGCAGTGATTGTTTTTGAATATCTGCTTGTTGATCCAAACATTGATTGACAAAGCGGGGTATTGGGGTAAATAAATAATATGGAAAGAATATGTCAAATTCACTCTGATGATTACATGGCCCGGTCCTTGATGTAAAATTTGTTATAAAAAGTTTAGCCGGTAACCTTAATTTAACAAGGATCATTCATAATGGAAGTTGCAGGTACTGATACATCTTTGCAGTCCAGGCTGAAGATGGCCGAGACATATGAATCGCATGGGCTTTATGATGAAGCTGTAGCTATATACAAGAAAATTATAGAAGAGTTCCCTCAACTGGAAGATGATGAAAGGGATAGAATTACCTCCAAGATCGAAACCCTATCCCAGGAACTCGAGGAATCTGATTCTGCTATCCCGCAGGTTTCCAGTGATGATGTCAATTATATAAAGACTGGTCTTGCAATAGGGGAAAGCGGTCCTGAGATAGTTGACAGCGCGACCGCCTTCAAGGAGCTGGGGCTGTACAAGGAAGCAATAGCCGAGTATAAGAAGCTTTTTTCTACTGATTACCCTGTCTCTGATTTTTTCCCGGAACTTGTCGACTGCCTCCTCACGGTTTATCCCCCGGATCGGGCGCGCAAGGAAGTTGAGGATATAATCAAGGAATTTGATATACCCCCCAAGGTGCAGGCTTCCATGCAATACGATCTTGGTATGGCGTTGGAGCAACGGGGGCATCAGGATCTTGCCATTGAATGCTACAAGGCCGTCCAGAATATTGATCCTATCTATCCCAAGATCAAGGAGAAAATAGAGGCGGTCGCACCTGGTGAGCGTTTCGAATCCCGTTATGACTACTTGTTGAGGAAAAAGATAGTCACTACTGAACAGCTTCAAAGCGCTCTTGCAGTAGCCAAAAAGATGAGAAAGAGCGTTGAATATGTGTTGATGGAGCAGTTCAAGGTTCCCAAGGAGGAGATCGGTAAATCACTGTCAGCTTATTATAATTGTCCGTTTAAGACTTTTGAAAAGGATATGGAGGTTCCCTATGAGCTCCTTACCAATTTGAAAAAGTCTTTTTTGCTACAGGACATGTGGGTCCCTCTTCATTGGGATATAGATCATATAGAGATTTTAACGGATGACCCCAAGGATTTAAGAAAATTAGATCATGCCAAGGCCATATTTAATACAAACAAGTTTACCCTGTCTGTAGGTATAAAGGAGGATATCGAGGAGATAATAAGGCACTTCTTTGCTGAAAAGAAAGCAAAGAAGAAAGATAGCATGCCCCAGGACACCGCGGTAGGTATAGATGATTTGCCCGAAATAACCTTCGAAGAGGAGGAAGAAGAGGAAGAGGAGGAAGGCGAAGCCTATAACGAAGCATCCGGGAAGATAGTAAGGCTTGTTGACCAGATCCTTATCTCCGCATACCGCAGGAATGCTTCTGACATACATATAGAGCCTTCGCCGATTTCAAAGCGAACCAGGGTTCGTTTCCGAATAGACGGTGTTTGCCAGAATTTCCTGGAGGTCCCTAATTCCTACGCAACGGCCCTGCTTTCAAGATTAAAGATAATGGCTGGCCTTGATATTGCAGAAAAGAGGCTGCCCCAGGACGGAAAGATCAAGTTCAAGCGTAAAGGCCTTCCTGAGTTCGAGCTTCGTATTGCAACACTTCCAACGGCTGGGGGACACGAGGATGCCGTATTGCGGATCCTTGCCAAAGCAGGGGCTATGCATCTGGATGATATGGGGCTGAATGACCGGAATCTTGATGTTTTGAAGCGTTCCATTAAAAAACCTTACGGTCTCATACTGGTCGTGGGGCCTACAGGTTCGGGTAAAACAACTACCCTTCATTCTGCCCTTGACTATATAAATACGCCGGAGCGTAAGATATGGACAGCCGAGGATCCTGTTGAAATCACGCAGGAAGGATTGCGGCAAGTAGAAGTCAATAAAAAGATAGGGCTTGATTTTGCCAGGGTTATGCGGGCTTTTTTAAGGGCTGACCCTGATGTCATC
>CAYVIE010000212.1:0-4463 GCA_964451355.1 uncultured Desulfobacteraceae bacterium | reverse complement strand
TAATTTATTTATAACCTGATAATTTATTTATAACCTGAATGCGTAAGCGTTCGGGTATGAATTAACATATAATAAATGTATTAAAGCTGTCATTTGAATAATTCCCGAATCGTAAGCGGTTGCCCGTATGCCAGAAGAGCTGAGTCAACCGGACGATAACAGTAACAATAACAATAGATTATACCGACTGGTTGCCCTCAAGGCAGCCAGCCTGAAAAAAACATGTGTTTTTTGCAGAGTCGCCGGAATGATGGACTCGTGAAACTCCATCATTCAATGGATTATTCAAAAAATATATGCTCCGACATCCTTGCGGAGGCTCCCAGTTCTTCCTCAATTCTAATAAGCTGGTTATACTTTGCTACACGATCGCTCCTGGACAGTGAGCCGGTCTTGATCTGCCCACCTGTCACACCAACCACAAGGTCGGATATGAACGTATCTTCAGTCTCGCCGGATCTGTGGGATATAACCGTGGTATATCCGGATTCCTTTGCCATTTCGATGGTTTCCAAGGTCTCGGTCACAGTGCCTATCTGGTTGAGCTTGATCAATATCGAATTCGCGACACCCTGCTCTATCCCTTTTGCAAAAATCTTCGGATTCGTTACAAAAATATCATCACCAACCACCTGAACGAGCCTTCCAAGCCGTTCCGTCAGCTCAATCCAGTTGTCCCAATCCTGCTCAGCCAGACCATCCTCAATGGAAAATATAGGATAACGGGAACAAAGATCTTCGTAATAATCTATCATTTCCCCTGGGGTCAAAAGGCGTCCCTCTGAACAGAGGTTATATTTCCCATCCTTGAAAAACTCACTGGCGGCTGCATCAAGGCCTATCCCAATATCAGTGCCCGGCCTGTAACCGGCGGCTTCTATCGCTTCTATGATAGTCTGGATGGCAGCTTCATTATTGGGCAGATCCGGGGCAAAACCACCTTCATCGCCGACAGCAGTATTCAAGCCCTTATCTTTCAGTATTTTTTTTAAGGCATGGAATGTTTCGGAGCCCATGCGCACAGCTTCGGCAATGGAACCGGCACCAGCCGGTATGATCATGAATTCCTGCAGATCCAGATTATTTGCTGCATGCACACCGCCGTTTATGATATTCATCATGGGCACCGGAAGGTAACGGGCGGTAACCCCACCAAAATACCTGTACAGTGGCAGGCCGACGGCATTGGCCGCAGCCCTTGCAACCGCCATAGACACTCCAAGGATAGCATTGGCGCCCAGCTTCGATTTGTTAGGCGTGCCGTCAAGATCCAACATGATCGAATCTATTTCATACTGATCCATGGCGTCATGCCCGCAGACCTCGGGAGCAATGATCTCGTTTACGTTTTCCACCGCCTTTAACACTCCCTTGCCGCCGAAACGTACTGGATCGTCATCCCTTAATTCCAAAGCTTCCCGTGTACCTGTCGATGCCCCGGATGGGACCGCCGCCCGCCCAAAAGCACCATCTATAAGAAACACGTCAACCTCGATAGTAGGATTTCCACGTGAATCAAGGATCTCCCTTGCTACAACATCGATTATTTCGGTCATGATTTCACCTCACCTAAATTATTAAGGTAACTGGAATGGATTTCCCTAAAACAAGCGGGCAAGACATATGGAATTGCATTGACACTGCAAAGTCATACGATTTATGATTTTTCTTGTCAAGGAATGATCATGACGGCTATGTCCATAGCGAACCAACTCAAGGCAGGCGCCTGTTTTTAACGTGCGGATCCTGGAATCCCGGGAATCCCCCTGCCTTGGGTCTTTATAGAACCATTTGAATTCATGTCAAATGGTGGAGGATGGACAGAACATCCCCGTCTCAGCCAGACTTTCATGATTGCCGCCAATCAGGAAAGTCTGCCTGGTCACCGTAAATGGAGATCTGTCTATGCATAAAAAGGATCCATACAGAGACGCGCACCTTATAGTGGCTGCCATCCGGGTACTCAACCATCTGGAATCAAGCCCGCCGACTTATGAACAAATCGCAGAGCTTCTCAAGATCACCACCGAGGAAATAATATTTATATGCAGGGAATGCTCCGAAATGGGAATCATTGAAATTGTCGAGGCGGCAGGCCAGGAGCGACTGTTCATAAAAAATCACACAAAGATCGAAACCATCCCCAAAGCCGGGCATAAGTCGAGGCTTGACAGCGAAATAGAAGCATTCCTGAAAAAGAAAGAAGCGGCTTCCGAAAAATTCATGGAGCTCAAAGGAAAGCAGGAAGCCAGGAAGAAAGAAACAGTAGAGAAAATCGACTCTCTCCTGAAAGAAGCCCTGGCAAAGGGGAAAACTTAATTATGAACCCAGGCGCCCCTGGTATTCCTGACTCAACACATTAATTGTTCAACGCGTCTTCTATATCTTTGATGAAACGGCTTGGCGGATTATATCCTCCTCTCCTGAATTCGGATGCTGTTATATAAAGATGTGTTCTTGCGCGTGTCATAGCGACATACATTAATCTTCTTTCCTCCTGGAGCGCATACTTATCATCTATCGATTTCCAGTGAGGAAGCAGGTTCTCCTCGCAACCGATAATGAAAACAACGCTGAACTCCAACCCCTTGCTGGCGTGTATAGTTGCAAGACTCACTCCGCCTGCTGCATCATCTCCATCCTCCTTGTCTTCACGTACGAGAGCGGCCTCCTCAAGGTAGGATATAATATCAGAATGCCTGGAAGCAGCATAAACGAGCTCCGCTATATTCTCTTTCCTGCTGTTAAAATCCTGTTCGGATTTCGATACTTTCCCAAGATATTTCTCGTAACCTGTCCGCTCAATTACTGTGCCGAGAGCATCTGCGGGGTGCATATCCCTGATATTGTCCAAAAGTTCTATGAGATCTGAAACAGCCTTATGAATTTTCGGCGGCATTTCGGCATTCTTGACAGCAATGCGGGCAGCATCCTGCAAACTCCCGCCCACGGGTCTCATCAGGTTGATTTTTTCAATCATCTTGGGGCCTATACCCCGCTTCGGGACATTCAAAATCCTCTCGAATGCGGTATCATCTTTGGGAAATACGGCGGATATCAAGTAGCAATTCAAATCCAGGATCTCCATCCTGTCAAAAAAACCCTTATCACCGAGGAGCTTATACGGAATTCTCTGCCACCTCAAAGCGCGCTCTATTGCTCTGGAACAGAATCTTGTCCTGTATAACACCGCCATTTCTTCATAAGGTATCCCCTCGCCTTCTAGCTCCAGAATCTGCCTTGCCACCCATTCGGCTTCATCATCTTCTGAAAAAAAAATGGAAAACCTGATAATCCCACCCTTTATATCTGAAAAACATTTCTTATCCACACGGTCAGGATTCTTTTCGATCAGACTGTTGGCAATACGGACTATCTCATCGGCACTCCTGTAGTTCTGTTCAAGTCTGAAAATGACCGATTCGGGATAACGTTGAGCAAACGTAAGAAAATGATTTACATTACTGCCCCTGAAACCGTAAATTGCCTGCCAGTCATCCCCTACACAAAAAAGATTGCCCGAACCGGCCAAAAGCCTTGTCAAATCTTCTTGCAGGTCATTTGTATCCTGGTATTCATCCACGAGTACATATACAAAATAATCGCGGTATTTTTCCAGTAACTCATGATCATCCCGCAAAAGGTTCCGGGTAAAAAGCAGGATATCATCGAAATCAACAGCGTTCATCCGTTTGAGTTCATCCTGATAGTCCTTAAATATTTCTGCAAGGGGATAAGGCAACTTAGCCGCCTTGTGACCGATATATCTCTCCGGGTCACCCGAATTCTTGGCAAATGATACAGCAGACCTGACGGAATAAAGATGTTTCCTGTCAATATTATGTTTTATCAACAGGTCCTTAAGAAGCTTTTGCTGGTGGTAATCAGAGGCCACCTGCAATGGTGAAGTAAAACCGATACGCGTGCAATGAATCTTAAGGATCTGAAAACAAGCGGAATGAAATGTCCTTACCCAGGGAAAACGCTGGGGAGGCAGGCCTGTCACCTGAGAAAGCCTCTGCTTCATCTCGTCTGCCGCCTTGTTGGTGAAGGTTATGGCCAGTATCCTTTCCGGCGGATATCCGGAGTTGATCAGGTAAGCGACCTTTGCGGTAAGAGTCCGCGTTTTCCCGGATCCAGCGCCAGCCACAACCAATGCAGGCCCTTCGTGTGTAACAGCTTTTGCCTGTGCCTCAGACAAACCTATACCATAAGCAGCTATCTGCTCCTCCTTACAAAGTATTTCAGCATCCTTATTGTTCATCTGTGTCCCTTCGCAAAGTTCAATATTCATAATGCAAAACAAGTCATAATGCAAAACAAGCCTTCACTTCATTACTCCCAAGCTCGATATGATTCATCCGGCCTGTCAAATTATGATGATCTCGTAAAAAAGCGAAAAACGCTTTTACCATGAAAATCACAGAAAATTAGCGCAAAAATTTCCTTTTCCCATATAAAAT
>CAYVIE010000211.1:0-4589 GCA_964451355.1 uncultured Desulfobacteraceae bacterium | reverse complement strand
GAAATATGCCCAAATCTACCATTTTTGATGAAGCAGGTGTTAAACTTGGGCTAAGTTTGTCTTTTATCAAAAGATAATATGGGTCATTTCTTTCTACCGTCAATTGTTGATGATCTCGTAAAAAAAGCAAAAAATGCTTTTTTACGAAACGGGGAAGGGCTTTCCCACCCCCACCATTTGAAATGAATTCCAACGCTTCCACCCTCATCCCCGGCCGTGGTTAAATTGCCCTATGGCGGATGCCGGATTTTTTATGAATCCATCAATTGCTGCCAATGGCTTTAGTGGATTTGAGGGGTTTGCAGTAATAGATGAAGTTATTAAATCCAAACGAAACGAAACAAGCGATTCAATCGATTCGCTTGCATAACAAAAAACAAATTGATGGTATCTACAATTTTTTGCGCCTTACTCTCTCCTTGGTTTCCCTATAGCTCAAGCATCCTTTGCCGGAACAATTGCTCTATTATTTCCGGTAATCCGGTGATATTATCCATAAATTTCAACTGATTTGGGGAAAAATATCCCTTGAGAAACTGTTGCGTCTGCTGGTTGCATCCGCAACCGATTGTAAGCACTTCAATCTCATGCGCCGAGCAATATTTAAGTGCGTCCCCAAGGTTGAGCCCGCAATTGGATGCCCCATCGGTTATATGAATGATCATGCTTTTTTTGTACTTTTTATTCAGCAACATGGCAGCTGCTATTATGGCTTGGCCTGACGGGGTTCGTCCCTTGGGAATAAGGGAATAGACCTTATTACCATAATATAGCTTGGTGAGCACACAAACGCCGTCTTCTTCGCAATAGGCGTAGATGTCGATGAGATTGTCAAACCCTGAAGCAGCCTTTGCAAGAGAAACAAAGGTTTTTTCAGCGGTCAACCATGGCCTGTTACCTCCGGATCTGCCTCCCATGGAGGATGATGCATCAGCAATAATAAAAACATGCCATGGAAAATCAGATATTATAAGCTCCTTCTTTTTAAAGACCCTGCCATCTAAAGGAACACGATAAAGACGCCTGGCATCAATTTTACCCTCGTACTGCACTTTTTTTATATATTTTTTTCGGCGTCGCATGAAAAGTAACCGCTGTTGTAAAAATATCTTTTTGAGCCGGCTAACGAGCATGTCATCAGGTTGAATATCGCTTATTGCATAACTTTTCCTAACCACAGTTTCCATGGATTTTGCTTCAGGATCTTCCACAGCCACAGCGATTATATCGGTCAGGTCGTCATCCTCATCCTCAAGAGCATTTTTTAAACGGTTTAATAAATCCTCCGAATCGGTGGAAGCTTGGTCTGATTCATCAGCATTCTTTTTTTTCTCCCCGGCTTCGCTTTCATCCAGGGGGCCCTGTGGTGCGGCCTCATCTCTGAGATTAATCGCGTCAGGGAAAATCTGGAATTCTTCCCATTCTGAAATTTCATTTGCAACCTGGCTCCATATATACAGATAAACATCTTTTCTTCTGGATCGCCTTTCAGCAATGGAGGAAAATAATGCGATATTGGACAACTCTTCTGTAAGGTGGCTTAGTATTTCAAGCGGTCCATAATAATAGGAGTGAAGATCTTTAGGATGTTCACCAAGGATTGCTTCAGCCCTCCAGACGTCCGCAAGGCTTAACGGGCTGGGCGGAAGTGTCAGATCTCTTCTGTTCTTTTTCAGTTCCAGATGCCAGTATCTATCAAGATAATGAGACCACACAAACGATTTAGCCCGGATGCTGATATAGATATCCTCGGCCGCCTCTATGACTTTATATAAATAATTATAAACAGATTCCGGGACGGTTAAAGCATCCTTTTCCACCTTCCCGGTAACCCACTCGCGCCATTCAATTGAAGACATTCCTTCAAGCACCACCTTTCCGACCAGAGCATCAAAGGTCTCGAATGAGACTGGATAGTTCTCACCGGCCATATCGGGATCAAGAAGTATAAACCGGTTATCCGTTTCGACCATTCCTTTCCAGTAAACCGGTTTTACGTTCCGGCCGATATAACCTGCTACCTTGCGTAGGGCCCGCAAGCAGAGCATAAGCTCGGCGATTTCATTGCGAGAACGGTTTTTTCGCCAGAATTCTGAATAAGCAATCATTTTCGGTTTCATGCTATCGGCTACGAGAGATTATCTGGAAGATAAGGGACATATGTGCCCGCCCCGGATTTTGCCTCGTGATAACCAGTTTCAACATGCATCGCAAGGAGTAAAGATTCAAGGGCGTCTTTTGATATCTGCAGGCTGTAAACTAGAGCTTCCCTCAAAGACGATCCCATTGACACCAATTCAGCGATCATCAGGCTGTGACGGATTGAAATTTTCAAGTTTGCTTGTTCGTTATTTCTTATTCTTCCGATAACACTTAAAACTTGCTCCGCCTTGGTTGCATCAATTCCGGTTTTTCTGATCAATACCTCTTTCTCTGCTTCCAACGGAAGATATTCCAAATGAATACGATAAAATCTGTCTCTAAGCGCTGCATCAAGGGCATCCGTACCAGTGAACTCTTCTCCCTCGTTCATAGTTGCAAAAAAAATAACCCGAGGAGCTACTTCGACAAAACCCAATTCATCAATCCAGATGCACCTGTCTTCGGACAAAATAGAAAATAGTTCATTTAACGCGTGCGGAGATTCGGAGCGATTAATTTCTTCAAGATGTATAACGCAACCTGGTGTCTGTATGGCTTGTGGAAATAAAAATTTTTTGTAATAAGTTTCACCACCTTTTAGCCGTTGTTGACCAAACAGTTCACCCGACTCAGATAAGAGCCCGATCTGAAATGTAGCCATCGGCCTATCGTAGATGCCTGCAAATTGACGAACCAAGGATGACTTGCCACAACCCTGATTACCTGTAACCAATAAATTGACAGGGTGGTTTTCGGACATTTTTTCAAATCTATCAAGAACCATCTTGTCATCACTTAAGATAAAAAAATCAGGGTCTATGGTTGGAACCCTTAACTGTTTGGCCGTATCAATCATAATTTCGAACTCCCTATATGTTTCATTCAGGCTTTGGCAGAATGTAGTAGTTTTAAACAAAACAAATAGATACAGCAATATACTATTGTTCCCATGGGGCAAAGATCTCATCCGGATGATTAAATATATAGCCCAAACGTATTTCGGCATCTATTCTAACAGCCTTTTTGGTAAGATCATCAAAATTCTGTGATTCAATCCAACGTTCCAGCAGTTTCCCCCCGGGAAGCCACATCTCCATAGTCTCTTTTTCTGTAACCCAGGCCTTGAGTTTTACACCGAAGCGGCTCAAAATCCGCCAAATTCTATCCCGGTCGCGCCGGTCACAATATACCATCATCACACATTCTTCTATGCCCAGATTAATAGAAGGCTCCCTATCATACTTGATGACCGGGATCTCTTTGTTCTCAACAAAAGGGTTAAGCTTAATCGCTAGTTCATCAAGCCAAGATTTTTCACCCAAAACAATCCATTTGCCCCAGTATTGGAGTACTTCACCGTTGGTCATTTCACGCCCGTTGCGAACAGTATATTTTTTGCCAATCAGAATGTCAGGATGAAATATAAAAATAAATTTTGATTCGGGGTTATCCATTATCATGATTAAGCACCTCAGCTTAGCTGATAGATTCATCCACCGGCTGCAAGAGGGATAATGCTGATCTCATCGCCATCTTTAACCGTTGTCTCAAGCCCGTCAAAATCCCTGAGGTTATCCCCGTTAAGAAAAATCAACATATTGGATATGTTCCCATCCGGGTCAATCAGATGTGCTTTTACACCCGGAAATCTTTCATCAAGGCGATGAATACAGTCAAGGACCCGCTCCCCCTGACAGGAATACTCTGTTTCTCCGTCGAACCAGCGCTTTAATGACCCTGGAATTATTATTTTAACAGGCATTGGTTATATCCCCCAACAAATTTTATCAGGCTTCCCGATTATAATCCGAGCGACTCTAAAAAGATGCTTCCACCATCTCCACTGCGGAGTCATCAAAATGTTTTATGCTTTCTACCTGAATCCGTGAAATTTAACGTGTACTAAATATTGAAAAATAATCATATTTACAGTTTGATTTTTCAATATCGATCAAATTATACATGCAATAATATTTAAAAGTGGGTATGAAATCCGCTGCAATTATTTATGAACCCGCCAAATTATCCAAGGAACGCTTTTCTTTGATTTAATCAAATATAAAGATACAAGAATTGTGCCATCAGAAAACGAAACGCCTCACTCAGTTTTTAGGAGGGGCAGATACATTATCGTGGTCGTCCTGTTTGAATACTCGCGTTAATTAATACCATAAACCATCAGCTAAGCTGATGGTCCAAGCTTCGCTAAGCGTGTAAGTGAGAGATTTACAAAACACGAACACCTCCTTAAAAATGAGGGTAATGGTGGCCCTACAAGGATTAAGGAGGTATTCAGTGAAACATTTTAAAAATTAGCACATGCAGTATGGCAATACAAATATCACGTTGTTTGGTGGCCGAAATATCGATTCAGAATATTGAAAGGTACTATCTCCATTGGTCTACAATTTATTTGGACACTAATTTGGGTTAAAATGGATTGATAA
>CAYVIE010000210.1:0-4626 GCA_964451355.1 uncultured Desulfobacteraceae bacterium | reverse complement strand
CGAATTAGTAAAAGAACTTTTGATTCCCTATGGGAAACCCCGAGGTTCATATCTGTCCAAAAAAAAATTGAACGTTCGGATTTAAATTTTTATTTAGATTTGTACGGGTTCACGAGAGAAATTGAAAAGCAGATACGTGAGGCGATTAAATTGAGAGAAACTAAAAATAAAGATTCAGGAACGCAAGGTCATGGTTCCACTCCGTCAAATCCGGCTATTCCTGACCCGGAGGCTATTTTAGAGGCGCTTTCTCTCAGTTCCATGAAGTGTTTTTACTATGATGTCAGGTTCGACTCTCCAAGAACCGCGGTTTCCGCCGGTTTGTTTTTATCCGACAGGTATGGACTTGCCTCGTGCTTCAAATTTTCACACAGGCGGTTGAGTTATCCATCGTTTGTTCTACCCGACGCAGTCGATGTTTCTGTGAGTAATTTTGATATCCCCGGGGCATACAGGAATCTTGAAAAGATCCTGATCCAGGCGGTTCCGGCTATAGGTTCGGTTTATAAGGGGTATATAAATCAGCTCAAAGCACAGAATAATATTGATATATATAAATCGATCCTGGGAAATATCGATTCAAAGATTACCAGTTTCTCTTTATGGGATGATTCAAAGCAGGACGGTAAAATCGGTCAAAACATAAGTTCTGTTACAGCCATTGGTATAAAAAACGCAGGCGAGATGGAATCGGTGATTGAACAGTTGAAAAAAGTGGCTAACCTCACAGACAAGTTCGAGGTATCAGATTATCTGGGGACAAAGGTTTATGCCTTACGGGAGAATGGTGAGTCGTCAAGTGCCGGTAATGTCGTGTTTTCATATGCATTTACGCCTGAATATCTGTTCGTGGAGATCGGTGGCGATAAAACGCTGAAACGCGCGATAGCCCAGTACAGAAATCCAGTAAATACATTCTGGAATAACGAAAACGTAAAAAAAGCAAAAGCAATGCTGCCGGGCACGGATTGCGTAGCTTTTTCCTGTACAGACATGGAAGTCATGTTAAAAGAGGTTGATCAAGTCATAGATACAATGCTTGGCCTTACCGATCTTGACTCCTCTAACGGTAAGAATACGAAAAAAAGGAAACAGGAAAAAAGCTGGGATAAGAAAAAACAGGTTAAGGAAGAGTCCGTCTCGAAACCGTTCAAATATTACATGACCTCAAAATTATATGATAACTATGAAGGTATATTCTACAAAGCGATCTTGTATCCAAAAACACGCTGATTCTCTTATTGTTCGAACTATTTTTTTTGGTGTCCTGGCATGTATTTTCATAATGCCTCCATTGAAGAATACCTGCTGCGCAGGCGGTATATCCCTGGCAGGTCCGGAGGTGGCGAAGCTTTCGTGGAATACCAGGTCTCTTTGCACAGCTGATATGAACAATGACGGTCTTGCCGATATAATTGTCATCGACAATGACACTGCAAAGATCATGATCCTGTATCGAACAAAAGATGGCAAGCCACCTCCGGATGTCAAAGATAAGATCGATTATAACCGCTGGGAGCCGGTGCTGGAAGATGCCCCGTTCGTAAAACGATCCATTGTTTCCGGGCAGAGCTGTTATTCCCTGGCTGCCGGAGATCTTAATTCGGATGGATTGATCGATATCGCGGCTACCGGGAGTATATATCCTTTATCTGTATGGCTTCAGACAGAGAATGGTGAGTTTACAGAGCCCTGGCATGAAAATCACTTTGAAGTATCCCCTCGTAAAAAGACTCTTGTAATACAGGATTTCGATGGTGATCTCCAACCTGATCTCGTGGCATTGGGCAGGCGTTCCATATCGATCTATTCCTTCGATGGAACCAGTGGTTTTTCAAAGATCAGGGAGTTTTTTGTTTCTGAAAACAGATGTTCAAATCTTTCTGTTATTGATCTCAATCGCGACGGCCTGCTCGATATTATTTACGCCTCGGGTAAAGGTAATTCGATTTTTTTGCGCTTCGGCACCCGAAAAGGCAGTCTTGGCCCAGAGGTGCCTGTTACGGGCAGGGATTCCTTTTTGAAAAATCCCGTTGCGATGAAAACCAGAAACGGAGTTCTTTTTGCCGGTATCGACCCGGTAACGACCAATATAAGGATATGCAGGCTCAAGGCGGTATCTAAGCCAGGAGAGATTCGCTCGTCTGTCGCTGTATATCCTGCTGCCACAAATGGCGGTTCAGTCTATGCTTTTGGAGATTTCAATGGTGACAAACTGCCTGATATAGCGACGTCTGACAATGACCATAATGGTATCCTGCTTTTTATACAAAAAAAGGATATGAGTTTTTCAGAACAAAAGTTCTTCCCGTCTTTTTCAATGATAGATTCCCTTGTCCCTGTATCCATGCCTGGCAAGCCTGACCGGCTTCTAGTGGTGAGCAGCAAGGAATCGGTTGCAGGAATTTCAATTTTTACATCACGTCCGGGCCCGAGACTCACTTTTCCAGCCATGATAAGGACCGTAGACGATCCTGTAAGCGGAACGGCCCTTGATGTGGATGGCTATAAAGGTGATGAAGTAGCAATTGTTGAACGGGACAAAGAGGGAATATTTTTCTTAAGGATATATTCCCTTCATGATATTGATTCCGGCAAACCTCTGGCTGAAATTTCCCTCGAAGAGACCAAAAGAGCGCCACGTGCAGTATACTCACACGATATCGACGGAGATGGCCGCGCTGATATCATTGTAATAGTACCCAATGAGCCTGCCCGAATATTTTCCCAGAAAAGCCCTGGTGATTTCATAGAAGCAGGGCTGGATTCGGCCTTGCGCAAGGGAGTTCTTACGGATCTTTATCCCGAATCAATAGGTTTTGGTGACCTGGATTCTGATGGGATTTCTGAATTGCTCGTGACCGGTAAGGGTTTTGTAAGGGGTATCAGGATAACTGCAGATAATGATCTTGCAGTAACAGACCAGTTTAATACCGCGTCAGGCAACAACCGGCTGGTTGCACCCTTTTTGGCTGATCCTGAAGGCGATGGCTCCATCAATCCATGCGTTTTTCTGGAAGGCGAAAACAGGCTGGAAATTTTCAAAAGGGACGAGAGTATTTACAGGTCTTATACTTATGTGGATCTGCCAGCAATCAATTCCCCTCAGGGGGTTGCTTTGTTTCCCGGTTCTGTCTCCGGCGGGGTGGTCTTTGGGGCGGACAGGTTCTGGACACTTTTTTTCGGATCTCCTCCGTATGGCTTTGTTGATGTCATGCCCTCTCATGAGACAGATTTCAAAGAGATCACCTACGACGTGGTAACTTCCGGTGATATGGATTCGGATGGAAGGCTGGATATTGTTGCGCTTGACAGGTCCCGCCATTTTCTCGAAATTCTTTCACAAAACAATAACGGCAAGCTCGAAAGCCGGATGCATTTTGTTGTTTTTGATGAGATGGGGCGGTTTGGAAAGATGCAGCAAGGAGCGCCAGAACCCAGGGAGATAATATGTACGGATATCACTGGTGATGGCAAAGATGATATTATCCTTCTCGTACATGACAGGGTTCTTGTTTATCCTCAGAAATAACATAATCAAACATTATTAAACATTTTGTCACTTCAAATGATGATGAACTTTTTGCGAGTCCATCGTGAATGATGATCTCATTGAATAATGATTATGATGAATTTATGTCCGAGCAGGAATTGGTATGAAAATGAATAATAAAAATATTATTCAAATTGTCGCCTTGATTTTTATTTTTCTTTTACCGTGAAAACGCCTCCGTGAGGGAATTTTTTCCTATGCTGGTTGATACTCACTGCCATCTTGATCAGATAAACGATCCTGTCGCTGCATTAAACAGGGCAAAATCATGCGGGGTGACAGGTGTTATAACCATGGGAATGGGTTTTGAATCATGCCGGAAGAACCTTGCGCTTGCCGGGGGTTATAATGGAATAACTGTTTATGCAGGCCTTGGGATACATCCATGGATGATCGAGACGGAAGATCTGCTTAAGTGCCTGCAATTTATTGAGAATAACATAACAAAAGCGGTATGCGTAGGGGAGATCGGTCTTGATTATTGGATACGTCCGGCCAGGAAAGACAAGGGGGCAAGGGATAGACAGAAAGATATCTTTGAAAAACTTCTTATGATGGCTGCTCAAAACGATCTTCCCGTCTCCATTCATACCCGTGGAGCATGGGAAGATGCTTTTGAGATCACCTCTGGCGTAGCAGCCAGAGCGGTTTTTCACTGGTACAGCGGCAGCCTTGATCTGTTGGGCAGGATCATAAAAAGGGGGTATCTGATTTCTGCAACTCCTGCCGCGGCTTACAGCCCAAAGCACATTGCGGCCATCGACGCTGCACCACTGGAAAGTATATTGCTTGAGACGGATTCTCCTGTTAAATATGGATCCAGGGTCTCAGAGCCTGCTGATCTCCTGCAGACCCTGGAAGCTGTTTCCAGGATTAAGTCTGTTTCGCCAGAAGATGTGCTGAAAACAACGGCTAGCACAGCCGCAAAATTTTTCCGGTTGTAGATTTTATTCGGTAATGCCCGGAATTTTTTGCTTCTACATTTGCCTTTCTATGATAATCGCATAATCTCTTATGATCAGCAGTATTCAATGATTACCGAAGAAGAATATTCATGTGAGAAGGATTACGTA
>CAYVIE010000209.1:0-4638 GCA_964451355.1 uncultured Desulfobacteraceae bacterium | reverse complement strand
CAGAAGATAAAATTGTGCCAAAGTCGTAAAAAAGGGTGCGGAATGTACGTTAAAAAATTGTAATCAGGATACATTCCTTGCGTACAAGGGGAAATTAATTTTATGGGCAAACGTGTTTTAGTCATAGATGATGAAGCAGATATAATGGTCTATATTTCCGCTGCATTGGAGGATAGCGGTTTCGAGCCGTTGGATTTGGCCCGGGATGAACCCGTCATTGAGTCAATAAAGAGCTTATCCCCTGATTTTATCATAATGGATATAATGATGCCAAGGCGTTCAGGCATTTCTATATATAAGGAGCTGCGGTCGGATCCTGAGACATCGGGGATACCAGTGATAATAATAAGCGGAATGGCGGGTGCCAAGGATCTGGTAAAGGATGGATTTACTGTTAATTCTGAGGGAATTCATATCCCTCCGCCGGATGCTTTTTTCGAAAAGCCTGTAGAAATAGAGGCTCTTTTGGATGCTGTATCCCGCTTGACCAGTGGGAGGTCGTGATGTCTCGCATAGAATTCATAGAAGAGTGGATATGCGGCAGTCTTTTTGATTCCGTCCCCATGGCTATTGCAGTCATAGGAGAAGATTACGAGATATTGAAGGCCAACAAGAAATTCGAAGAGATGTTTGGGCCCTGGCGAGGGCGTAAATGTTATCAGGTTTATAAAAAGCGGGATAAGATTTGCGGTGTTTGTATGGGCCGCGAAGCCATGAGAGATGGAAAGGCCAGGATACACGAAGAGGAAGGGCTGGACCGATCCAACCGCAAAATAAAGTATATCCAGCATGCGATACCTATCAGGACAGGTGCCGGTGCAAATGCGTTCCTGGTTGAGATAACAACCGACATAACAGAACTGGAACAGGTCAGGAGAGAATACAGGCTGCTTTTTGATCAGGTGCCTTGCTATGTATTGTTGATTGATAAAAATTTCAAGATAGTCAGGATAAACAATCGCCTCAAGGAGCTATTCGGTGATATCGAGGGGAGTAATTGTTTCAGGGCATTGAAGGGAAGGGAGCAGAAATGTGATGGATGTACCGCCGGCCTCACCTTCCATGACGAAAAGATCCATTCCGGCCGGCATATATGGCGTTTGGAAGAAGGCAGGGAAGCCGACCTGATGGTACAGACTGTTCCGTTGAGGGAGTCGGATGGTACTTTCCGTTATGTTATGGAAATGGCGGTGGATATCACAGAGACACTGAGGCTCGAGTCTGAATTGAAAAAAGCGAATGTGCTTATGTCCACCATGATAGAGCATGCAACAGACGGTATTATCGTGCAGGATACATCCGGAAGCCGGCTGATAGTCAATCCCGCTGCCCGGAGAATATTAGGTGTTCCTGATGGCGCCCCATGTGATGCTGGTATCCTCGATAAGATTATGCCCAGGGAATTTTTATCTGTGCTGGACAACAAAGGCGGACGATTTACGATACAGGAAACAGAAGTGCGCAGGCTTTCTGGTGAACATGTCCCGGTCAGGCTTTCAGGAATTACATTGAAGCATGAAACCGGTGTCGTTGGTAAGGCTTTTTTTATTCAGGACATTGGTCCGATAAAGAGGCTTGAAGCCGAGAAGCTGGAAGTGGAAAGACTTGCCGCTGTCGGCCAAACAGTGGCCGGGCTTGCCCACGGAATAAAAAATCTCGTCAATGCCCTGGAGGGAGGGCTGTATCTCCTTAAGAGCGGGTTGGAACAGAAAAGAACAGATCGACTGGCCACCGGGCTTGACATGCTTTCAAGAAACATATCGCGCATCTCAATGTTTGTTAAGGAATTTCTGGCCTTTGCAAGGGGGCGGGAGGCAAGGGTATGCATGGTGGATCCAGGGGCGCTTGCCAAGGAGGTTGTAGGGCTCTTCGCACCAAGGGCGGCGTCGGAAGGAATATCCATAGAAGCCGAGGTTCAGGAGGGTATTGAACCGGCGCCGATGGATCCGGACGGCATACACGAGGCGTTGACCAACCTTGTCGGGAATGCCATAGATGCCTGCCAAATGAGTGAAGATGGAACAGGGAATTCTGTTTTGATCAGGGTATACGAAAAAGAAGGCGTTATAGTATTCGAGGTAAGTGATAACGGATGTGGTATGGATTATGATATAAAGCAGAAGGTTTTTACCAGCTTTTTTACGACCAAGGGTCTTGGGGGAACGGGCCTGGGGCTTCTCACCACGAAGAAGATTGTCCAGGAGCATGGCGGTACCATAGACTTCGCGACCGAATCTGGAAAAGGGAGCACATTTTATATCAGGCTACCCAGGAAAAGGCTTCCCAGGCCGAGGAATAAAAAAGATAGTTAAATTGAGCATTTAAGGTCTGCAAGATCTTTTTTTGCCGGAATAATTGGCCCTCATGGACACATGGCAGGATATAACGAGTTACCGGATACCTGTTTGCCAGACACGGTTCAGATTATATGAAAGATAAGCGAGCCATCCTTTTTATTGATGAGTATGATTCTCCCATTGCGATGATCGCAGAGGTGGTGGCCAGATCAACAGGGCATGGCGGCATTGATTTTGAAAGTGCTTATATGCGGCCCCCCTCGATGGAGACCGAGGTTTGTGATCTGCTGCAAAAGAGAGGGTATGACACTTCAGGAATAAAGTATCGCTCTTTTCTTGAAGTGGAGTCATTCCTGTTTGATCTGATAATAACAATAGGTGGATTTGATCCTGATTGCATGCCTGATTTGCCTGGAATGCCGCCTCATATTCATTGGGACTCGCCAGGGCTGTCTCTGTCAGGTAAAAAATCCTGTGTGCCTGATGCAATGGATGGAGCGCTCAAGCTCCTTGAGTCAAAGATTTTCACGCTGTTAGGATCCGGAATACTCGACGCGCTTTTTGTAGCCAGGAGCAACCTCGAGCTTATACTGGATAATCTGGTAGATGGAGTCCTTGCCCACACGGAGAATCGCAGAATCTTCTTTTTCAACAAGGCTGCCGAGGAAATAACAGGCTATAGCAGGAAAAATGTTCTTGGCAGGGACTGTCATGATGTATTCCCCTGGAAATTTTGCGGAGGGTGTTGCGAGTTCTGCGAGGCGGACCGGAAAGAAAAGCCGGTAAGCCGGGATAATTGTGGGATTCCCAACAAGGGAGTGAAGTTTTATGCCCGGGATGGCCAGGAAAAAATCCTGAAAATGTCTATAACCACCTTGGCTGACTCAGGGGGAAATTCAGTGGGAGCCCTGGTCTCCTTCAAGGATGAAACCGAGCTCTCATTGTTGAAGTCGAGGCTAAAACATTGTCACCGTCTGGACAGACTGGTTGGCAAAGACCCGGGGACTCTCGATCTTTTTGAACAGATAAGGGAGGTCAGCGCTGTAAACGTTCCCGTACTCTTGGAAGGGGAAAGCGGGACAGGAAAGGAACTTGTGGCAAACGCAATTCACAATCTAGGCCAGAGGGCTGGCAAGCCCTTTGTAGCTGTAAACTGTGGGGCATTGCCTGAAGGACTCCTGGAAAGTGAGCTTTTCGGGCATGTCAAGGGAGCTTTTACAGGAGCCGTGTCTAATCGCAAAGGTCGGTTCGAGCTGGCTGACAAGGGTACCCTTTTCCTTGATGAGATTGATGAGCTTTCCCCTTCAATGCAGGTTAAACTTCTCAGGGTGTTGCAGGAAAAAAGATTTGAACGTGTGGGGGGCGAGGCTTCTATAAGTGTGGATGTAAGAATAATATCTGCTACAAACCGTGATTTGCGGAAGTTGATGGAGCAAAGACTCTTCAGGCGGGACCTTTTCTACAGACTTTGCGTTGTGTCTATTAAAGTTCTGCCCCTGAGGGAAAGGCGGATGGATATACCTGTTTTACTCGATTATTTCTTTGATGAAATCGCAGCTGAATTGAAAAGGCCGGTTATCGTTCCATCAAATGACCTCATAGACCTTCTGACACGTTATCCGTGGCCGGGAAACGTGCGTGAGCTCAGAAACTGTGTCGAATATATATACGTTAAGTGCCGTGATACAAAGGCGGATATAAAGCACCTTCCGCCTGAAGTGGCCTCTTGTGCTTCCCGGAAAATGTCGGTACGTCCCGGGCCAAAGCCGAAAGTTCTCAAAGAGGGACTGCTTGTGGCTCTTGACAAGGCCCATGGAAATAAGAAGGAAGCCGCAAAGATCCTGGGTATCGGCCGGGCCACGCTTTATCGTTACCTGGACCTGTATGGCCTGAAGTGACCCCGGGAGGATTTGAGACAAATAGATCAAGTATCGATTCTTGGTTATAATCTCTCCTTTATCGCCGCCATCTTTGTCCCTGATGCCTTTCTATCCATCCTGAATCAGTGTGCCTTCCAAAGGGAGGGCGATGTCTCATGCGGAGAAGCGCCCGATGCATTTGCGCTGTAACACCCTGAGAATAAAAGATTTTTCATGAAATTCTGCCAGTTCACATCACGGATTCATGATGACCTCGTAAAAAGCTTTTGGATGACGCTTCGCGTCACTGTATCAACAAATAACTCCGTCTGAAAAATAATTTTCTGAAAGTTAATTTTATATATAAATTCAATATATTATGTTAAATTTTTAAAAATGAGTTATTTGGAAGTCGAAACTTTTATATTAAGAAAAAGATTCAACCCTATCAAAAATTCATGCGACGGCTTCGTAAAAAGCTC
>CAYVIE010000208.1:0-4642 GCA_964451355.1 uncultured Desulfobacteraceae bacterium | reverse complement strand
CTTACCATAATTACAGGTTTATAGGACAGGAGTTTCTTACATGGTTATGGTATGTCATAGAGAATGAACCGGCCGTGATCGAGAGTATCGATCCTGATGCTGTGCTTGCCATAGCAAACCGGGTAGTTTTGGAAAACAGCCGTAACAACCGTGAGGAGACTGTAACGATACGCGGGGATAGTGTGGGACTCGAAGAGGGCATGACAGCTCTGAAAAAGGGTGCCCTGGCCAGTGAATTGAAGCTTTCGTATCGCGTGGGACAAAAGGAGTGGGTTTTCAACCTGAAGGGCGAAGGCCTGTTCATATCGGGCCTGAAGGTCCCCCAGACCATAAGGCCTGGCGGCGATGAAGATATTGAGGCTGCTGTCCTTGACCGGATGGATCTTGTGGAAAAGGTTGCGGGCTTTATGGATGCATTGTTTGAAAAATTCATCAAGCTCAGGGTATCGCCCCAATGGGATGAGGTGGTTGTAAAAAGGATTTCGTCGTGGATTTCAGAAAATGGAAAGCAGGAGTAGATGTGTTTTTACAGCGACTCAGCCGCAGCATAGGGCAGGATTGCATAAGGAGTACGCTTGCGGGAGGATCGGAATCACCGGCTACAAAGCTCCGGCCAGGATCTTGATGCCGAGTATGATGAGCACAATACCTCCCGTGGCTTCCATTCTACTGGAGAAGTCTTTATGAAGCCGGTTTCCCGCGTAGATGCCTGCAAGACACATGAACGCCGTGACGGTTCCAATCAAGGCCGCGGCAAACCATATGGAAGCACCTATCATTGCCAGAGAACCGCCTACAGCGAGGGCGTCTATGCTGGTTGCAACAGAAAGAGCGACAAGATGCCATCCCCTGGTGGGATCAGGACCGCGGAATCTGCTGTGATCCTTTTCTTCCCCAAAGGCTGAGGCCAGCATCCGCGCCCCTACGGCGGCAAGCAGAATGCTGGCAATAAAACTGTTTACCCGTTTCACCAGGGGAGATATGAGGCTTGCGGCATGCCAGCCGATGACCGGCATAAGGGCCTGGAACAGGCCGAAATGAAACGCCAAGCGGAAGACCGCCCGGATGTTTCCGGTATTTCCAGAGGCCGAGGCGGCGATCGAAACGGCGCACGCATCCGCTCCGAGGCAGAATGATATGACAAGTATTTCAAGCGGCTCCATGGAATTTTTTATGGAAGCTTTTGATGTGATGATATTACATGCCTTGGGTCCTGAATCCGTCAGGTAAAAGGGTATATTATTAAAGCAAAATAAGAGATAAATATTTACACCTTGTGATAAAGCCGCCCTTTTGGGCGTTTTCCTGCACGCTATTTTGTTTTGCCGGCATACGGGAAAGCGCTCACAGATCCAGAAGAACTTAGCAATTGACGATGGAATGCGCAATATGAAACAAGGAGGATGTAAAATGAAAGAGGTTGTGATCGTTTCAGCATGCCGCACCGCCATAGGCGCGTTCGGAAAATCCCTGAAGGACCTGAATGCGGCCCAGCTCGCCTCGGTTACCATGAAAGAGGCCGTCCGCCGTGCGGGTATTGACGCTTGCGAGATAGATGATATCCGTTACGGGTGCTGCATGGAGCCGGTCGACACTCTGAATGTTACGAGGGTGGGTGCGCTCCTGGCCGGTCTTCCCGATTCCATACCCGCGGTTACCATCAACAGGGTATGCATATCTGGTATGGAGGCCGTTATATCTGGTATGGCGATGATCCAGGCCGGTATTTACGACACCGTGCTGGCAGGTGGCGTGGAACACATGTCGGGTGTTCCGTATGTTGTCGATGGCGCACGGTGGGGCTGCAGGCTCCAGGACGACGTATTCAAGGATGCCCTGATTCATGCCCTTCATTGCGGTTCGCACATTATTCCTCACCCCGAGGACGGCCCTGTGGATGAAACTCAACCGCCTCTTTCCCTTTTTGTGGGCAAACCTTATATCATGGGGCACACCGCCGAGTTTGTGGCTCAGCTGCACGGAATCACGAGAGAAGAGATGGACGAGGTTGCGTTGAGAAGCCACAATAATGCGGAAAGGGCCACAGCCGACGGTTCATTCGCCGATGAAATAGTGCCGGTTGAGGTGCCCCGGAGGAAGAAAGATCCCCTGATCTTTGACAAGGATGAGCACTTCAGGCCGAACCTTACCATGGAAGATTTGCAAAAGCTTCCACCCGCGTTCGTCCCCAAGATCGGGAAGGTTACTGCCGGGAACTCCAGCGGTATAAACGACGGGTCAGCGGGTCTTGTGATCATGTTGAAGGAGAAGGCTGATTCCCTTGGGCTCAAACCCCTTGCAAAAATAAGGGAGGTGGGCAAGGGTGCATGCCATCCATCGGTCATGGGGCTTTCTCCTGTACCGGCTGTAAAGGATCTTCTAAACAGGGGCGGTTTTGATATAAATGATTTTGATCTTGTAGAGGTTAATGAGGCCTTTGCAGCTCAGTATATAGGCTGTGAGCGGGAGCTTGGGCTTGACCGAGAGAAAACCAATGTGAACGGTTCGGGGATCGGCCTTGGGCATCCCGTTGGATGTACGGGGGCAAGAATAATTGTAACCCTGATTCATGCATTGAGAAAGCGTGGGAAAAACCTGGGGTTAGCCACTCTTTGCGGCGGTGGTGGTGTTTCCATGGCTGTTGCCATAGAGGTTTGCTGATCTTATTGGGTTAACAGGTTGTTGGAAAATAGTTTTGGTCCTGGAAAGGGCACAGGAGAATTTTTCAATATTCCTGTGCCCTTTTTATATCTTCCATTGCGCCCATGACAACGAGCGTACTCCCTGGTGAAAGCATTGTATCAGGCCCGGGGTTGAATTCCAGGCTTCCATCTATTCCACGCAGTCCCAGGACCAGCAGGTTGAAACGATTCCTTATGCCGGAGCCCTTGAGCCTTTTACCGGCAAAGCCGGATTTTTCAAGGATGGGGATTTCATGTATACGCATTGTCCCAGCACCGGACCTGAGCATCTGGTCGAGGAAATCGACGGCCGTTGGGCGTATCATTTCTGATGCCATCCGCAAGGCACCGATTATGTTCGGCGAGACCACTCCGTCTGCCCCGGCTTTTATAAGCTTTTCCTTTATCCTGGGATCTGTCATCCGGGAAATTATCCTGATTTTCGGGTTGAGCATTCTTGCTGTCATGGTGATGTAAAGGTTGTCTTTATCGGATGGCAGGGAGATGATAATACCACGCGCGTGCTCTATGCCGGCTTTTACCAGGTTGGCATCATCGGTTGCGTCGCCGTCTATGTAAAGAAGATTCGGTACTGCTGCGATACAGGCCTCGATCCTTGTTATGTTCGATTCGACCAGGACAACCTTTTCCAGGTTTTTTTCAAGTTCGCAGAGTAATGGCCGTCCTGTTTCTCCTCCGCCGCATAGAATATAGTGGTTTTTCAGTTTTTGGATCTTTTTTTCCATCTTTTTTTTCCTTATTACATCCGTGAGTTCTCCCTCTATAAGCAATGCAGTGAGGGTACTCAAAGCATAAAGGATCACACCCATGCCGAGTGTTATGAGCACGATGGTATAGATTTCAGCGGCTGGGTTGCCCGTTATGGGTAGAACCTCTCCATAGCCGACGCTGGTGAGGGATATGGCTGTCATGTATATACAATCGAGAAGAGTTTTTTCTCCTCCATAGAGCACATAATACCCTGAGCTTCCTGCTATAAAGACGCAGAAGATCATGACCAGAAGCATATATAAGCGTTTTTGTATATCCATGGGAAGAGGGTATCCGGTCTGGGATTGAAGATACCTGGTTGAATTGCACAGGTTATCTTTACAAAGGTTTTGGTGAAGATAGAATTATGACCTGGACCGATATGAATATTTCTACCACCACGTGTTGCATTTTTGGCATAAAGATGATTCAGCCTTGAAACGTGCAGATGAAAATTTCCTGCCGGGTACTCAGCCAATGAGAACCTTGGCAGCCAACGTATCAGATGTTGCCGTTTGTTATCATCTCCTGGGCAAACCTCATCAGTAGGGCTTTGCTCTTGACGTTTTCATCTATACATGGGAATAGCTCAATCAGTTCACGTTTAGCATGGAGTTTAAGCTGCCTGAAGAAGTCCTCGAAACGCTCCAGTAACTCCTTGTCAATTTTACCGGTTTGTTTCAGCTCGTCCAGAAGGCTGCTTAGCATTGTCTCCAGCATTCCATGTTCTTTTTCGAAGTTCAGCACCAAGAGTGTGGTTTCATAGGACTGGGAACCGAGAATCGCGGCGGGGAAGAACAGCAGCTCCTCCAGTTCAAAATGCTCGCGCAGGTTTGACTCGAGGAATTTCACAAACTCTTTAATATCCTTATCAAGAGTAGGACTGTTTTCCTGTTTTGCTTTTTTGAATTTGTCGGCAAATTCAACTATCACTGTGTGTTCTTTGGATAATCTGGCTACCGCATTGTTAATATTATGAACTCCGGTACTCATGATATTTGTTCCCCCTTTAGTGTTGCTGTCCTATATTGTAATATTTTTAAATAACACGCTGTTAATTACAAGATAAAGTCTTTTATTTGACATGCGTTTTTTGCATCAATTAAGCTTGATGGACTCGTAAAAAATCGAATTTATCGAATTTTTGATACTAAGAAAAAGATTCAACACTATCAAAAATACATGCGACG